>CAIYZZ010000396.1 GCA_903930805.1 uncultured Rhodocyclaceae bacterium
CCACGAGCGTCTGCGCGCGATGCTGTGGCAGATGCTCGCAGACGTGACGGCCGTCGAAATACTTGAAGGTTTTCGCCTCGACAGCGTGACCCGCCAGCGCCGGTTGAACGAGCTCGAATTCCACTTTCCGGTATCGCATCTTTCCTCAGCGAGTTTGAACGAACTGCTGTCGGAACTCGGCCATGACGGACCTCGGCTGACCTTCAGCCGTCTGGAAGGCTATCTGAAGGGCTTCATCGACCTGATCTTCGAGCACGGAGGCCGCTTCTACATCCTCGACTGGAAATCAAATCACCTTGGCTACGCGAGCACCGACTACGACGCGGGCCCGATTTCGCAGGCGATGACCGAACACGGCTATCACCTGCAGTACCTCCTGTATGTCGTCGCGCTCGACCGCTATCTGCAACGGCGGATTCCCGGTTACCACTACGAAACGCATTTCGGCGGCGTGCTCTATCTCTTCGTACGTGGCGTCCGGCCTGCCTGGCGCAACGGCGACGGCACCGCTGCCGGCGTCCATGTTCATGTCCCGCCGCGCGCGGCGATTCTGAAACTGAACGCGTTGATCGGAGCGCAGCTTGGTCCGGATTTGGGGCAACGGCCCGCTGAGGTCGTGCCATGAGCACCGATATCACAGCGCTGTCGGGTCGCGTGCTGGCGGAGGGCTTCGCCGACCGGATACGGCGCTGGTCGCGCGATGCGGGCGCACCGGAAAGCGCCGCGCGGGTCGCACAGCGAGCCGCCTTCGTGGTCAGCATGGCAACACTCGATGGCAATGTCTGTGCCGAGCTGGCCGATGTCGCCGCGACCCTGAGCGACGGGTCGGACACCGAGACGGTGCGGCAACGACTGCTGGAGTCGGGCGTCACGGGCCAACCTGAGTCGCGCGGGGCCATGCCCTTGATCCTCGACCAGGATGGCCGGCTCTATCTGCACCGGTATTTCGATTACGAGTGCCGGCTCGCCCGCAGCCTCGCGGCGCGGCACACCTCACAGGCCGCTCCGGAGATTTCTGCATCAGTCGGCGCACGGCTGAGTTCGCTGTTTGCCGCCAATCGCGCCAGTCTCGGCGACACCGCCGACTGGCAGCAGATTGCCGTCGCCATGGCCCTGCTGGGTAAGGTCACCATCATCAGTGGCGGTCCGGGTACCGGCAAGACGAGCACGGTGGTCAACCTGCTGGCGTGCCTGCTCGAACAGAATCCGGATTGCCGCATCGCGATGGCTGCACCCACTGGCAAGGCCGCCGCGCGCATGACCGAAGCCGTGCACCTGCGGGCCAGCCATCTGCCGGCGAAAATTCAGGCACGACTGCCTACCGGGTCCTACACGATCCACCGCCTTCTCGGCGTGATGCCCACCGGCGGCCGATTCCGGCACCACGCCGGCAACCGGCTGGCGATCGATGCTCTGGTCGTCGATGAGGCTTCGATGCTAGACCTGGCGCTGGCGACCCGCTTGATCGAAGCCGTACCCGACGACGCCCGCATCATCCTTTTGGGCGACAAGGATCAGCTTGCCGCCGTCGAATCCGGTGCGGTGTTCGCCGAACTGAGCGCCGACCCCTCGCTCTCCGCCGCGCGGATCGAGCAGATCGCATCCCTGTGCGCCATGCCTGGCGCTGCGATTCAGACACCGCAGCCGGTAGCGCAAAGCGGACTGAGCGACCATGTCGTCTGGCTGACGCGGAACTTCCGCTTTGCCAGCGACTCGGGCATCGGCCAACTGGCCAAGGAGATCAATTCCGGCGACAGCGCCGGTGCCATCGCCCGGCTGGGTGCGGATACCAGCGGCACCCTGCGGTGGCTTGACGATGCCGGCGCGGTACCGCGCGACGAATCGGCGCAGGCGATCCTCGCCGGCTACACGGGCTATCTCGATGCACTGCGCTCCGGCAGGGGAAACATAGGGGAGGCCACCGGCGCGTTTGCGCGATTCCGCACGCTGTGCGCTGTCCGCGACGGTGCGCGCGGGGTCGATGCGATCAACCGCCTCGTCAGCAGGCATTTCCGTTCCACTCTCAAGCACCCCCTCGATCCCGGAGAACACTCCGAGTGGTATCCGGGCCGACCCG
>CAIYZZ010000397.1 GCA_903930805.1 uncultured Rhodocyclaceae bacterium
ATCTCGTAGTGGATGTTACTGGCCCGAAGCATCGGTCGCGGTTGGTCCTCCCAGTTCTTGGGCTGTAGCCGACGCTCAATCCGCTGCTTGCGATTGCGAAGAATCTTGCGATAGGTTCTATTCACTCGAAATGGCCCTTTTCTGGTTGTCGCGTTCTAGGTAAAACGTGCTTTTGACCCTACAAAGACGGCCATTGCGAGCTTCTTGTTCAAACCAATTCAGAAAATCGCGCTTGATGGAGGCCTAATGCCGGTAACGGCGAGGGTGCCCGTGTGGTCGCGGGACTTCGCACACTCGCCCCTCAGCGCGCGCTTGGCGCGGGTCGTTGGAGGTGCCAGCCTACGGACATGGTAATATGACATCGCGCGAACGATTACAGGCAACCCTGAACCACACCGAGCCCGACCGCCTTTGCCTTGATTTCGGCGCCGGATTCCAGACGGGCATGGGGGTGGGCGCAGTCCACCGTTTGCGCAACGCTTTGTTCGGCACGAACGGCCATCGCGTCAAGGTGGTCGAGTCCTACCAGATGCTCGGCGAAATTGACGAGGAACTGCGCCAGGCGCTCAAGCTCGACGTGGTGGGTGTGCATGGGGCTGGCACCATGTTCGGCTTCAAGAACGAAGGCTGGAAGCCTTTCACCCTTTTCGACGGCACGCCGGTGCTCGTGCCGGGCCAGTTCAATGTGACCCCCGCCGACGACGGTGGCTGGCTGATCTATCCTGAGGGCGACACCACTGCGTCGCCATGCGCGTGGATGCCGAAGGACGCGTGCTTCTTCGATGCGCTCAATCGGCAGCCGCCGCTTGACGAGGCGAGGCTGGATCCCGGCGACAATTGCGAGGAGATGCAGGTCGTAAGCGACGAGGAAGTTCGGCATTATGCCGGGCTTGCCCGGCACTACCATGAAGGGACGACCTACGGCATTTACATGACCCTGCCAGGAACGGCGTTTGGCGACATTGCCCTCGTGCCCGCGCCGTGGATGAAGCAGCCCAAAGGCATTCGCGGGGTGCAGGAGTGGTACATGGCAACAGTCACCCATCGTGACTACGTGATGAAAGTATTTGAAGTTCAGTGTGAATGCGCGCTTAAGAGTATCGAGAAGCTGGCTGCTGCCGTCGGCGATCGCGTGCAGGTCGTGTTCGTCTCCGGAACCGACTTTGGAACGCAGACGGGACAATTCTGTTCAGCCCAGACCTACCGCGAGCTCTACCAGCCGTTCCACAAGAAGGTGAACGACCATATCCACAAGCTGACCCGGTGGAAGACATTCATTCACAGTTGTGGCTCGGTGGTCCCCTTCATTCCCGATTTTATCGAGGCGGGTTTCGATGTGCTTAATCCGGTGCAATGCTCCGCCCGGGGAATGGACCCACGCTGGCTGAAGCGTGAATTTGGCCGGCAGCTCGTGTTTTGGGGCGGCGGCGTGGATACGCAGCAGACGCTGCCGTTTGGCACCCCCGATCAAGTCTATCGCCAGGTCCGCGAGCGCATTGACATCTTTGCCGAGGGCGGAGGCTTTGTTTTCAATGCCATTCACAATATCCAGAGCAACGTGCCCACGGAGAATATCCTCGCCATGTTCCGGGCCGTGAAAGACAGTCAGGGGACGTGACCTTGCATTTCGGCGTTTGCCCAGGCCGCGGCGGCATGGCCTCTTACCTGCAAGTGATTTTCGTGAGTATTGGCAATGGACTATTTCGCCGCCCTTTGGTACCGACGATTGTAAACGAACTTGTCACCATATGATCACATCCGCCCAAGCCGGAACCTCAAGCCTGAAGGCCAACTATAACCTCGGATACATCTGGCTCATTTCCACCGTGGCCGCCATGGGAGGCTTGCTATTCGGCTGGGATTGGGTCGTGATCGGGGGGGCGAAACCCTTCTTCCAGCGCTACTTCGAGTTAACCAGCGAGGCGCAGATCGGTTGGGCCAATAGTTGCGCGCTCATCGGCTGTCTCGTGGGCTCATTGATTGCCGGCGGCCTGAGCGACCGGTTCGGACGCAAGCGGCTCCTCATCGTGGCGGCGCTCATCTTCGGAGTGACCTCGGTCGGCAATGGGTTGGCTCCCAGCTTCGCCGCGTTTATCGCCTGGCGCATGCTCGGCGGCGTGGCCATCGGTCTCGCCTCCAGCCTCTCCCCCATGTACATCTCCGAGATCGCGCCCGCCCAAATGCGCGGCAAACTCGTCTCGATCAACCAGCTTACCATCGTCATCGGCATCCTGCTTGCGCAATACATCAACTGGTTCCTCGTGCGGAACCTCCCTCAGGGCGCTTCTGACGAGTTTATCAGGAACTCCTGGTTCGGTCAGCAGGGTTGGCGTTGGATGTTCGGTCTGACCGCCCTCCCGTCGCTCCTGTTCCTCATCGGAATGTGTTTTGTCCCGGAAAGCCCCCGATGGCTGGCCAAGAATGGCCAGCCCGATAGCGCCCGCGGTGTCTTGAAACAGATCGGCGGCGCCCCTTACGCCGACGCCGCCATTGCCGAGATCGAATCCACGCTGGCAAGCGAGGAAATCCAGCATGTGCGTTTTGCCGACCTGCTCGAACCTAAAATGCGCAAGGTCCTCGTGCTTGGGGTGGTGCTGGCCGTATTCCAGCAGTGGTGCGGCATCAACGTGATCTTCAATTATGCAGAGGAGATCTTCAAAGCCGCCGGGTACGACATCTCTAGCGTGCTCAAGAACATCGCCTGGACCGGTTCGGTGAACATGATGTTCACCTTCGTAGCCTTGGGTACGGTTGATCGCGTCGGCCGCCGTCCATTGATGCTTTTCGGGTCGGCTGCGCTGGCTGTGATTTACACCGCCATGGGCTTCTGTTACGCCCGGGGCCTTCAGGGCCTGCCTGTCCTGTTGCTTGTCCTGGGGGCGATTGGTTGTTATGCCATGTCTCTCGCACCCGTAACCTGGGTCGTCATCTCGGAGATCTTTCCCAATCGCATTCGCGGCGCGGCCATGTCCCTGGCCGTCACCGCGCTCTGGATCGCCTGCTTCATCCTCACCTATACATTCC
>CAIYZZ010000398.1 GCA_903930805.1 uncultured Rhodocyclaceae bacterium
CAGCGCCAACCCTGGCACCATCGGTCTGATTTCGCAATCAGGTGCGCTCTGTACCGCCATTCTCGACTGGGCACTTCCCAACAACATCGGTTTTTCCAACGTCGTGTCACTGGGTGCCGAGAGCGATGTCGATTTCGGTGAAGTGCTCGACTACATGGTGGCCGACCCTCGCACCGAGAACATCTTTCTTTACATCGAAGGCATCAAGAACGCCCGCCGTTTCATGAGCGCGTTACGTGCTGCTGCGCGCTGCAAGCCCGTGCTACTGATCAAGGTGGGGCGCCACCCCGCCGGCAAACAGGCTGCACTGTCACACTCCGGCGCGCTGGTCGGCGCCAATGACGTGTTCGACGCGGCCTTGCGCCGCGCCGGCGTGGTGCGCCTAGGCAACGTTGGTCAGATGTATGCCGCTGCAGAAGCCCTGTTCTCCCACTTCAGGCCACGCGGCAAGCGCCTGATGATTGTCACCAATGGTGGCGGACCCGGCGTGATGGCGGCCGACCATGCGGACGACATCGGCATTCCGCTAGCCAAACTCAGCGCCGCCACCACCGCCAAGCTCAACGAATGCCTGCCGCCGACCTGGTCGAAAGCCAATCCGATTGACCTTGTGGGCGACGCTGACCCGGTGCGCTACGCCACCGCCCTGACTGCCTGCCTGGAAGACGAAAACGTCGATGGCGTGCTGGTCATCCTGACACCCCAGGCGATGACTGATCCGACCCAGGCCGCACGCACGGTCATCGATGTGGCAAAGAAATTCGACAAGCCGCTGGTCACCTGCTGGATGGGCGAAGACCAGGTGCGCGAGGCGCGCAAACTGTTCAAGGGTGCCGGCATTCCCACCTTCCGCACGCCGGAACCTGCCGTCGAACTGTTTTCGCATATTTCCAATTACTACCTCAATCAGCAATTGCTGATGCAGGCGCCGGCCGCAATCTCGAACCAGATTCCGCCGCGCCTCGAATCGGCCAAACTGGTGATCGAAACTGCTCTTTCCGAGGGGCGCAAGGCGCTCAACGAGATGGAGTCGAAGGCGCTCCTAGCGGCCTTCCGCATCCCCATTGCCCAGACTGTGGTAGCGCGTTCGCCCTCAGAGGCGATGGTGCTGGCCGAGGAAATCGGCATGCCGGTGGTGATGAAAATCGACTCGCCGCAGATCACCCACAAATCAGACTCAGGTGGCGTGCGCCTCAATCTCAACACGCTGGCGCAAGTGCGCGACGCCTACAACGAGATTCTCGAAGAAGTGAAAAAAAATTGCCCGGATGCCATCATCCACGGCATCGCCATCGAGCCGATGATCCAGAAGGCCAACGGTCGCGAACTGGTGGTCGGTATGATGCGCGACCAGATCTTCGGGCCCACCATCATCTTCGGCCCTGGCGGCACCAACGTCGAGGCCTGTGGCACCGAGCGTGCCGTCGCCCTGCCGCCGCTCAACCGCTTCCTCGTCGCCGACATGCTGGCGACGACCCGCATCTCGGCGCGCCTCGGTGAATTTCGCAACATGCCACCCGTCAACATGGAGGCGCTCGAAGCCGTACTGTTGCGCGTATCCGAGATGGTGTGCGAACTGCCGTGGATTCGGCAAATGGACATCAACCCGCTGATCGTCGACGAAAACGGCGCTGTCGCGGTCGATGCCCGCATTAGCATAGAAAACCTGTCGCTGACCGCCGGCCGTTACGATCACATGGCGATCCATCCCTACCCATCCCACCTAGTCACGCAATTCCAGGCCAAGGATGGTCAGACGGTCACCATCCGGCCGATCAGTCCCGAAGACGCGGACATGGAGCAGGAGTTCGTCAAGAGCCTGTCGGCCGAGTCCAAGTACTACCGCTTCATGAATACTCTGCGCGAACTGTCACAGACACAGTTGGTGCGCCTGACACAGATCGATTACGACCGCGAAATGGCTTTCGTCGCCTACATCGATCATGAGCGGGTTAATGGCCTCGAAGTCCAGGTCGGCGTGGCACGCTATGCCATGAACCCGGATGGCGAATCCTGCGAATTCGCCATCGTCGTCGCCGACAACTGGCAGGGCAAGGGACTGGCGCGCCGCCTGATGGGCGTGGTCATCGATGCGGCGCGTGCGCGTGGCGTCAAATACATGAATGGTGATTTTCTCGCCGAAAACCGCCGGATGATCCAGTTCGTCAGCAGCCTCGGCTTTGCGCTCTCGACCCACACCGAAGATCCCGGACTTAAGCGCGGGGTGTTAGTATTGAACTGACCAGCGGCGTTTTAGAGGAGGTCTCTTCAGTATGATTGACACGAACCAACTTAATTTTTTTTTGGTGGTCATCGTTACCTTCGTGCCTACGTTCGTGTGTGGGGCGATTCTGCGCGACAAAGGGGTCCTTGGATTTCTGGCAATAGCGGGGATTATTGTCATCGGCGTAGTCATCTTCCAGGACTTCCAGGACTGGAGACTGGCCGCAGGAGGAGTAGCCGCCTTACTCGGACTACTCGTCGGCGGGAGGGTTTCCGACTTCAGGGAACATCAGAGAGCGAAGCGTGCAGATGAAGAGGATAAGCGGCGACGGA
>CAIYZZ010000399.1 GCA_903930805.1 uncultured Rhodocyclaceae bacterium
ATGGAAAAGGCGGGGCTCCTGACCATCGACGACCAGTGGATCACCGTCGAGCCGAAGGGCCGCATCCTCGTGCGCGTCATCGCCATGGTGTTCGACCGCTATCTGCGCTCCGACCGCGAGCGCGTGCGTTACTCTAAAGTCATTTAAAAAAGTCGGCGCTGGCGGGACGGCGTCAATCTCCCTGCCATGACCGAAAACAGCCTGCTCGCGCTCTTCATCGTCGGTCTGCTCGGTGGCGGCCATTGTGCCGGCATGTGTGGCGGCATCGTCGGGGCACTCAGCATGCAGTCGCCCGCCGGCAAGCCATCTCTCGCGGTGCATCTCGCTTACAACGCCGGCCGTATCCTGAGCTACACGATTGCCGGTCTGCTGGCAGGCGCTGTCGGTTATGTAGCCGGCAACCTGATGGCATTGCAGCGCGGTCTGTATGTCTTTGCCAGCCTGATGCTGGTGGCGCTCGGACTTTATTTGCTCGGTGCCACGCAAACACTCGCCGTCATCGAAAGGGCAGGGCAGTCGATCTGGACACGCATCCAACCGTTGACGAGCCGATTCCTGCCAGTGTACGGTGTGGCGCAGGCACTGCCGCTCGGTTTGCTATGGGGCTGGCTGCCCTGCGGCCTGGTCTACAGCGCACTCGCCACCGCACTGGCTAGTGGTTCCGCCTGGCGCGGTGCAGCGACCATGCTCGCTTTCGGCCTCGGCACCTTGCCCAATCTGTTGCTTGCTGGGCTGCTGCTGGCGCGCTTCCGCCGCTTCGCACAGGCGCGGGTGACACGCGTGGTTTCCGGCCTGCTGGTGCTGGGTTATGGGCTGTATGGCTTGCTGAACTTTTGGCGTGGGTAAAATGCACTTCGAAAAAGCTTCATTAACCAATTTGCCAAATATCGCCAAATAGGTTAATTTCCAATCCATGGAAAAGAGAACGCCGCACTGCCCGCTGCCGGTGATCAAAACCCTGATCGAGGCAGGCAAGGTGCGAACTACTCACGCGGCGCGTATAGGCGCCAACGCGTTGGGGTTTGACTACGCCGAGATGCTGGCGGTGGTGACGGGACTCAAACCGACGGATTTTTACAAGAGCATGACCATGCACGCGGATTACACCATCTGGCAAGACGTGTATCGCCCCAGCACAACGGTGGGCGAAGTCTATTTGAAACTGACGGTGATCGATGACGTGCTGATCGTGTCCTTCAAGGAGTTATGACCATGAAATGTTCTGTTTGTGGCGCGGCGGAGTTGATCCACGACACCCGAGACATGCCCTATACCTATAAGGGCGAGACCACCCTCATCCAGGCGATGACCGGCGACTACTGCCCGGCCTGCGCCGAATTCATCCTCGATGCGGCAGAATCGGATCGTGTCATGAAAGAAATGCGCGACTTTTCCAAGCAAGTGAATGCCGCCATCGTCGATCCGCAATTCATTGCTGGTGTGCGCAAGAAACTGAAGCTCGACCAGCGCGAAGCGGCTGAACTTTTTGGTGGCGGCGTAAATGCCTTCTCGCGCTACGAAAACGGCAAGACCAAGCCGCCGTTGGCCTTGGTGAAACTGCTTAAGGTGCTGGATCGGCACCCGGATTTATTAACCGAGGTGCGGGCGAAGTAACGGGCGCTATCGCCGTCCCGCCAGCGCCGACTTTTTGTAGCCTTCCCAAAGGGGCATGGCCCCAGCGATCGCGACGAACCCCTGCATATCCATGTGGAGCGTGACGAAGCCGTCGCGAAGTTTTGGCTGGCACCGTCGAGGTGCAGCACAGCGTAGGCTTCGGTCGTTCCGAGTTGGCCAAGATAGAAGCTTTGGTAACCGATAATCGCGAAATGTTTTTGGAGGCGTGGAATGATTTTTTCGCAGACTGAAATTGCCATACCAAATGCCCTGAGTGCCGATGTTTCAGATGATGCCTTGAGTGTGGAACTTCAGGACGGGCGCACGCTGACTGCTCCCTTAGGCTGGTATCCCCGGCTTGCCCACGCCACTCCCGAAGAACGCAAACACTGGAGGTTGATCGGTGCGGGTACGGGCATTCACTGGGAAGATATCGACGAGGACATCAGCATTGAAGGGCTGCTCTTGGGTAAGCCCTCACGGGAAAGCCAACAGTCATTTGACCGCTGGCTGGCAGGCAGGCGGGGACGTAATTGCTGATCAAATAACCGTGTTCCTGAGATTAAACGGGCCAGGCTCGGGCCAGGTTCGAATTGCGTTGCCGTTGGTGCGGCAGACGATGAAGTAAGTAACCCGCTTTGCGCCTATAATCCTTACCGTGATGGTAATACCGGGATGAGGAGGGCAGCATGCGATTGACAAGCAAGTGTCAGGTTACGATTCCCCAAGGGATTCGGGAGTTGGCCGGATTGGGCCCTGGTAGCGAAGTCGAGTTTCAGTTCAGGAATGGCCAAGTCTGGCTGGAGAAAGTCGCGACCGACGCGAGCCAACGGCGGGAGCGCATTCTGGCCGCATTGGGTGAAGTCGCCGGCAGTGCAACGGCAAACCGCGAAATGCGTACCGACGCTATCCTGGGTATGACGCGCGGGGAGGATTGAGTCTTGGTTCTCGTCGATAGCAATGTGCTGCTGGATATCTTCACCGCTGATCCGGATTGGTTGACCTGGTCTCAGTCAGCTTTGGCTGATGCCCTGCTGGAAGGGCCAGTGGTAATCAACCAGCTGGTGTATGCCGAAGTGTCGGTGGCCTACAAGCAGCTGGCGGAACTGGATGCCATCCTTGCCAGGTTGAAAATTCAGCGCGCCGATCTCCCGTGGGAGGCCGCGCATCTGGCTGGACAGGCCTTTTTGTCATACCGCCGCAAAGGGGGTGTCAAGACGTCACCCCTGCCTGATTTTTATGTCGGTGCGCACGCCCAGTCGGCGGGATTCACCTTGCTGACACGGGATGCCAGTCGTTACCGGACATATTTCCCCAAGGTCCGTTTGATTGCGCCACGGACAAAACGCGGATAGTCGCCGTCCTGGCAGCGCCGA
>CAIYZZ010000400.1 GCA_903930805.1 uncultured Rhodocyclaceae bacterium
ACTCGGGCCCCTCCTTCGACCTGTCGCGCTGCAGATTGACTGTGATCGGAGAAATGCCGGAGCTGAGCAACCATTCAGCGACGGCGTCCCGGTTGGGGGACTCGATCGTGCCGGTCATGATCTCGCCGCGCGCGGTGCGGCCCTTGTACTCGAAGACTTCCATGGCGTCTTGTCTCCTCGCCGAATCAGAAATCAGCCATTGCCACGACGCTCATGGCTTCGGTAATGGTGGTTTCACCGTGCGCCACAAGGCTGAGTGCGTTGCGCTCGAGACTGTTGGTGCCGAGGGATTTGCGCGCCGCGCTTTCAAATACGACCGGGTCGCCTTTGTGGATGATTGTGGACAGGGCATTGGTCATTTCGAGCAATTCAAACACGCCGACACGGCCACTGAACCCAGTGCTGTTGCAGCGTGAGCACCCCGCGCCCTTGCGGAAATTCGTCTTCGACAGGTCGGCGCCAAGGTGGTGCGTGGCCCAGGCCATTTCGTCGATGGAAGGTGTGTAGGGTTCTGCGCAGTCTTTGCAGATGACGCGCAACAGGCGCTGCGAAACAACGCCGAGCAAGGTTGAGGCGATGAGGAAGCCGGGGATGCCCATGTCGAGCAGGCGGCCCGGCGTACTTGCGGCATCGTTGGTGTGCAGCGTCGAGAGAACCATGTGCCCGGTCATGGCGGCGCGAGCGGCGATCTGCGCGGTTTCCTGGTCGCGGATTTCGCCGACCAGCAGGATGTCTGGATCCTGGCGCAGAAAGGAGCGCAGCATGCGAGCAAAGGTGAGATCGATTTTTTCGTTCACCTGAACTTGATTGATGCCACCGATGCGGTACTCGACCGGGTCTTCAACGGTGACGATCTTGACACTGCGCTGGTTGAGTATTTCCAGCGCGCCATATAGCGTGGTGGTTTTGCCGCAGCCGGTGGGCCCGGTCACCAGCACGATGCCGTGGGGCGACTGGATGAGTTTCTTGAATTTAATCAGCATGTCCGGTGGCATGCCCGAGGCTTCCAGCTCGCGCAGACCCTGGCTCTGGATCAGCAGACGCATCACGGCCGATTCGCCAAACAGTGTGGGAATGGTGGATAGCCGGACGTCGACGCGTTTGGCGCTGGTGCGAATCGAGATACCACCATCCTGCGGCAAGCGCTTCTCGGCGATATCGAGGCCGGCCATGAGTTTGAGCCTGACCATCAGCGCCGAGGCGATCCGCAGGTCGGTCTGGACCTGCTCGTGTAACTGGCCGTCGATGCGGAAACGTACCGTCAGCCGCTTTTCCTCGGGCTCGATATGGATGTCCGAGGCGCGCATCTGTACGGCTTCATCGAATATGGTCTGCAAGAGCTTGACGACGGGGGCATCAACATCGTCGATGGAAAATTTCAGCTGATTGAGGTCGACCACGCCGCTGTCGCGTTCGAGTTCCTGTCTCGCCTCATTGGCATATTCATCGAGCTGTTCGGTCTTGCGGTAAACGCGGTCGGCGGTCTTGCTGAACTGGTCATTGGTGATCACGGCCACGTACAGCGGCCTGCCAACCAGTGCCGACAACTCATCCTGGGCACGCAGATTGGAGGGATCAGCCAACCCGACAAGGTAGGAATCGCCGCGATCTTCCAGAATCAAGGCCTTGAACCGACGCGCCTGTATCTCGGTGAGCACTTTAACAATATCAGGCACGACATCGAAGCGGCGCAGATCGACAAAGGGAAGATCCTGCTGCTCGGCGATGACTCGCGCCATCTGCTCTTCGCTGACGTAATTGTTTTCAATCAGCACGCGGCCAAGCATGCGTCCGGAGCGCTTCTGCTCGGCGAGGGCATCATTGAGCTTGATCTGGGTGAGAAACCCGTGTTTGATCAAGGCAGTACCAAGTTGTTCGGTTTTAACAACTGCCATTGGAAACTCCCAAAGTATGATTCAGTGGCTACCTTGCATGCCACATCGCAATCACCGCGAACCTTATTGTGGTGGCATTAAACGGCGCACGCCATGCTAGCGCATTAGGCCGGATCAACGCAAGGGCATAAATAGCGACTCCGTGGTGTTGCACCTTGGTGTTGCACCTTGGTGTTGCACCTTGGTGTTGCACCTTGGTGTTGCAGCCATCGATAAATATCATTGTAATTCGAAAGACTTCATTTCATAATGCGGCAATGATTACAAGACGTATCGCCCCCCGCTTAGGTGAATCTCTCGACCAATTCCCCGTCGTTGCCTTGCTTGGACCACGACAGGTAGGCAAGTCTACGCTCGCCCGAGTAATTGCGCTGGAACGAGGGGCAGTTTTTCTCGACCTGGAGCGCCAGGCGGATGTCGCAAAACTTCGGGATGCGGAGATGTTCCTCAACTCCGTCGCCGACAAACTCGTGATCATTGATGAGGTTCAG
>CAIYZZ010000401.1 GCA_903930805.1 uncultured Rhodocyclaceae bacterium
AGCACGCGCCGCCCGTTGGGTTGCAGCATGATGACGTCGCCAGTGGATTTGGATTTAAATTTGTAAAGCATGACTTCCTTGTTGAAAACTAATGTGGCGCATGGAGGTTGGGGTGGGATGAATTGAAACGGGCCGTGGCCGACTGCACTGCCTGCGAACTCTGCAAGACGCGCAAGCAAGCCGTGCTGGGAGTCGGCGACGTGGCGGCTACATGGATGTTCGTCGGCGAGGGGCCGGGCGCGGACGAGGATGAGTGCGGCGAACCCTTTGTCGGCAAGGCCGGCAAACTGCTCGATGCCATGCTCGCAGCCATCGACCTGAAGCGTGGCCACGGTGTCTATATCGCCAATGCGGTGAAGTGCCGGCCGCCTGACAACCGCACGCCGGAAACAGATGAAACAGCGGCCTGCTGGCCTTTCCTGGCACGGCAGATCGAACTGATCCAGCCGCAGTTGATCGTCACGCTGGGCAAGCCTGCCGCGCAGACGCTGTTGCAACAGGAGGTGAAGATCGCTGATGCACGGGGCACGGTGCATGATTTTGCCGGTATTCCGTTGATCGTCACTTACCACCCGGCCTACCTGCTGCGCAACTTGCCCGACAAGTCGAAAGCCTGGGAAGACCTGTGCTTCATGCGCAAGACCATGAAGGAACTCTGATGTCCTACCGCTCAGTTTCTTGCCGCAATAGCGACTTCATAGATCAAACAGGATCATTTGATGATCGGTTGTTGTGATGGCGGTTGTTAGCTAACAGGCTACGATCATCAGACAATGCCGGTTCTATGTCTGCCTCAGACTGTTATGCCGCTAGGGGTATTCCTGTTACCAAAGTATCTAGATGTTTCTTAGGATAATTTTGCATCTATCGCTATTCGTCGGGGTCGAGAACGATACAATTGCCTGAAAGCTCTTGGCTTTGTCCTGTGCGCCACTTACTTATTAGGCTGGAATTTGCTGCCGACACCCTTTATTTCAGCACTTACTTGTCCCGTGACAAATATCAATCAACGTAACTCCGAAAAGCTACTGCGTGAATGCCGAGAGTTGCTGGAACAGGACTTGGGCGAGTTTATCGAGGAACTTGGTCCGGTAATCGCCGAGGAAATGCTTGTCCTCATTGATTCGAGCCGTGACGATGCCAAGAAAACGCAATATCTACGGTTGCGTACCGACCTGAAGAACCGCTGGCAGACACTAAGTGCTGCATACCGTGAAGAGCTGACCAAACAACTCCAGACAGACAAGATTGTCGAAACCTCTCAACGGGAGTTGCCTAGTTTTGCCGAGTTGCAACTAGTCAACGACAAGGATCTGACCGAACAAATCGTCATGCGTGAATTTGTGGCGCGCGTCCGAGAAGCGTGCAGCGAAGAAACTTATGCACTGGATAGACGTATCGGACATCTGACTGGCCGTGAAGAGCAAGACGATGGAGACAACCAGTTAGGGCCGGCCACAGTGTGCTCAGCCGTCCATGCCGGCTGTTTGGTTATGTATGAAGACCTTGACCAGCGGACGTTGCTATTACGCCAGATGGAAAGGCATCTCCAATCGGAACTACCTCAACTCTATCGCGTCATCAACGAAGTTTTGATCGAAGCCGGCATCCTACCTACGTTGAAACGCAGCTATCGATCGTCCGCTCAGCTCGGTCCTCAAGCTGCGGCGGCGGATACAGCCAATATCATGAGCACCCTTCAACGCCTGGCACATGCACGCTCGCAGGGTGTGGGTGGTGAAGGTATTCCTTCCGGTTCCAGGACTAATGCAGGTAGTACAGGAAACGGTGGCCCCCGCACTGTCAGCAGTATCAGAGGCGAAGCCCAGTCCTGTGATACGGCTTTCTTTGAATCATTGCAGGTGTTCCAGGCTTCACCCGCAGCCACTCCTGGTGCGCTGACCAATGTCGTGCGCCTCGCCCGCGACAGCGATGGGGCGCGCCAAATCCAGCCGCTCGAAGCCATCACGCTGGACATCGTCGCGATACTGTTCGACCTGATCTTCAATGACGATAAGGTGCCTAACGTCATCAAAGGTTTGATCAGTCGCCTGCAAATCCCGGTGCTGAAGGTGGCATTGCTCGACCAACAGTTCTTTGCCGACCGTAGTCACCCGGCACGCCGCTTTCTGGACAGTATTTCCGGCATCACCATCCGCTGGGGCAAGACCGTCGACGAAGGAGATCCCTTCTACATCAAGCTATCCCAACTCGTCGAACGGATCCAGAGCACCTTTGATCAGAATGCCGACATTTTTGGCACTTCGATCACCGAGCTAGCGGCTTTCGTCAATGAAAATGAGGCGATGGAAGTAGAGACCAGCCGCGTAGTCGCCGAAATTGTTGAGCGCAATGAAAGTGAGCTCAATTCGCAGCACGAGCAGTTGGCCAATGCTCGTCAGGTCGCCAACCAGGCGCTCCTACCCCTGATCGAACCAGGATTGCCTAAGTTCATCGAACGATTCCTCCTTGGTTTCTGGCAGGATGTCTTGCAGAAACATGCTCACTTGTCGGAAACCGACAATGCGTTCCACGATGCAGAAAATATTGCTCGCGAACTGGTCTGGAGTGTTGCGCCAAAACGGAATGCCGACGATCGAAAGCGCCAGGTGGCAATGCTACCTAATCTGTTGAATGGCTTGAATCAGGGACTGGATAAAATCGCCGCCGACGCAGATGCTCGTCGTAAGTTTATGGACTCGCTAGTTGATTTGCACCTTGCGGTGCTTCGTGGTGAGCGCGAACCTAAAGAGGTTGTCGAACCAGAGGTTTCACCGCCGGTGATGGTTCCGGTGATCGAGTTACAGGTAACGCATACGGTGGAGAACGGTGTTCGCATTGAACAGGTCTCGCTGCCGGAGCTTGACGTACTAGTCGATGGCAGTCCTCAGGATCACTCCAACTTGCGTCGCGTAAAGCACCTAGTGCGCGGTGACTGGGTCGAATTTATCGACGAAAATAGTCAAGGCAGACGCGAGCGTCTGACCTGGATCAGCCCCAAGCGCTCGATCTTTCTGTTCAGCAACCACGCCTCTAAATGTGCCATTTCCATTACGCCTGAGGCATTGGCGCATCGACTGAAAAAGGAAACTGCGCGGATTGTCGGGCGCGACACGCCCATGATGTTCGAACGTGCGCTGGACAGTGCCTTCAAGACTCTGGATCAAACTGCAGAAGGGTATTCGAAGTAGCTCAGGAGCGCCTGACAAAGTAAAAGTTCCGCTGCATGGCATCTATGGCTGACGCGCCAGTTCTAGCCAGCGGCTCACTGAATTTTGTATCCAACGTTGTTTTGGCAGGCCGATTCTTACCCTCAGGCCACGAAGTTTACAGTAAGTCCATGAATCGCAATACCTTCAATAGCGGTCTGCCACGTTTCACCTGCGTGAATCGTCAATGCGGCGGTAATTGTGCCGGTAGTCACCATCTCGTTAGCCTGCAAAGGCGCGTACTGCGGCTGCTTTGTTAGTACAGCAATCAAGTGTGCGAGAGCCGTTAACGGGCTGCCAAGGACATTGGCTCCTTTGCCTGCTTCGCGTACTTCCCCATCGCAGGACAGGGTAATCGAAAAAGACTTAAGCGCTGCAATCAGACCAGAGCCCAGTCGGGCTACCGACTGAGGTTCACCTAGCAGCAGCGTGCCATGCAACCCACCGTCTGCGACGGTATCTGCAGCCTGAAACTTCCAGCCGGGAAAGTGGGACTGGACGATTTCGAATCCATGCGCGACCCAGTCGATGCAATCCAGAATTGATAAGGGATCTCCATCGCAAGGAGGGGCCGAATGAAAATGGAAAACAATCTCGGGCTCGATTTTGGGTTCGGTGAATCTGCCAAGACTGAACGCTTGACGCTTGTCAGACAGACGAATGACAGTCTTGTCGTACATGTAGGCCCATATGGGCTCGCGCACTCCATACAAAGTCCACATCTCCGGATTCGTGAATCCGATCTTTCGGCCCACTGGCGCAAAACCCTCTGCAAGACGGGCTTCATGAATTAAATGTGAGACTTCGTAGGCGGACGAAATGTCAAAGGTGCTTAGCCGCGATGTAAATGGTTCGATCTGCCGAACCTCATCCTGTGCGGCCTTCATTTGAGTCGCAATGGAACCGATGTCCGGCGTACTTGGCATACTTGAAACCCTAGTTGGCGCTACCGCTTGAAAACGATAGATTTATTCTTACGCGCATCGTGCGCCGAACCACGATGAAGATCAATTCTTCCTTGGAGTTCGGTCTTAGACCGATAGTCGCGCAGATACTCAACGCCGGCGGTGTCGGGCGAGCGGCTCAGATACTTGGCGGACTGTCGTGCCGCGCGGAGGTAGTGGGTCTGGGTCTTGTTTCAGGCAGTGATGTCAATCAGCTTGCCGGTGATCTCGCCTTGTGCATTGGGTACTGGCACCGGATGAACGGCGTCCTCATGCGCGCGCTGCGACTGCCGGCCCTTGCCATCACGCTTGGTCTGACCATCGCGTCTGATACGTTCGGCATCCGGCTTCGCGTGCACGGCCTGCGTACCAACGCGAGCGAGTAACGATTCGAAGGGCATATCACGCTCCTTTCAAACACTCTCCGACATCAAGTACGATTACTACAGGGCTAAACGTACACATCAACCGCATTACCCGAATGTGCGGGATTGCTAGCCCATGACCTGCTCGGCCGCCTGAACGAGCCCCGGGCAACCCCCTATGCCTCGATTTACGGCACGATACGGGGAGACTTGAGCCTGCTTCAGCGAGTCGGTGGTGGAGGCGGCGGGATACCTGCCGGCGGCGGCGGAATTCCGGCAGACGGTGGCGGTGGAACGGGCGGCGCACTCGTGGTCGATGGTGTGGGAATATATTTCCCGCTGACCGGAACACGATGTCCTTTGGCGTACATGCACTGCACATAGGCGATGTCATACTGTCGCTGACTGCCATAAACGGATGATTGAGCTGAGCCGGCACCTGACGCGCTGCCGACGATCATCCCCATCCCGGCACCGGCAGCTGCACCATTATGACCGCCGATGGCGGCACCGGCAAGGGCACCAACAGCGGTGCCAACCACCGCACTACCAATCGCAGCATTGTTTGCCGCCTGCTCGCGCGTCGTACCGCCAATTTGTTGAAAGGCAAAATCGCGGCACAGCAAGTCATCGGCACGAAATTCCTCAAAGTTTTTTCCCGTACCCGGCAGCGCCATGACATTGGGGCCGTTAGGCGCGCTCGCGCAACCGGCCATCAGCAACAAACCGGCAAGTGGAATGATCAGCCCTGATCGCATACGTCTCTCCTCAAGGCGATTGTTGTGGCGGGGTGGGCGAAACCTTCTGCCAGGGGCCAGCGCACTGCCGGACGTGCGGATAATAAGTGCGCGACTCATTGCAGTAATACCAGAAACCCGCTTCCAGAGCAGGGGTTGTTCGCTGTTGCTCGACATAAACCGAGGGTGGTGCAACCGCGACCGGCGGCATGTAAACCTGGGGCCAGTAGTTCAGTTGTGGATAGACGGGATATGCGGGGTACACCGGGTACGCGGGGTAAGGTGGATATCCCCACGGGGGGCCGACATACACGCCAAACTGTACCGAACTACCTCCGTGACGATACCCACGGTAGCCATCAGCCCATGCACTACCGGCGAAAACACTCGCCAGTAACACAAACAGCCCAACCATTTTGCTCGCCTTCATCTCTTTGTCACCCCTCTCTGCGTAGGAGCATTGGAACACCCGCAAGTGAGTCAGTAATGTCGGAATCTGCGTTAAGTGTAAGCGTTTATTACTGGAGCGTGCCGTCCCGCCAGTGCCGACTTTTGTCGATGCCGGCGGTCAAGCAGACATTACTTGAACGGGTGACGCAAAACGATAGTTTCTTCCCGATCGGGGCCGGTGGAGATCATATCGACGGGCACGCCACAGACTTCTTCCATGCGCTTGATGTAGGCGCGTGCAGCAGCGGGCAGTCCATCGAGTGTCTTCACGCCAACCGTGCTGTCAGTCCAGCCCGGCATCGACTCGTATACCGGCTCGCAGCGTTCGAGATCGTCGGCGCCCACCGGCAGGATGTCGGTGAACTGGCCGTCGAGCTTGTAGCCAGTGCATATCTTCATTTCCTCGATACCGTCGAGCACGTCGAGCTTCATCACGCACAGGCCGGAGACGCCATTGATCTGGATCGCACGCTTCAACGCGGCGGCATCGAACCAGCCGCAACGGCGGGCACGCCCAGTGGTAGAGCCGAATTCATTGCCCTTGGTCGCCATGTGCTTGCCGACCGGATCCTGCTTGTCGATGGCGTCATAGAGCTCGGTCGGGAAGGGACCGCTGCCGACGCGCGTGGTATACGCCTTGGTGATGCCGAGTATGTAGTGCAGCATGCTCGGGCCGACACCGGCGCCAGTCGAGGCGCCACCGGCGACGCAATTTGAAGAGGTTACATACGGGTAGGTGCCGTGATCGATATCGAGCAACGTGCCCTGCGCACCCTCGAACAGGATGTTGGCACCCCCTTTGTGCGCCTCGTAAAGCGAGCGCGGCACATCGGCGATCATCTTGGTCAGACGCGGGGCGATGGCCATGGCGCCATCGAGGGTCTTCTGAAAATCGACCGGCTCGGCACCGAGATAGTTCTTCAAAACGAAGTTGTGGTAATCGAGCACCTCGACCAGTTTTTCGGCGAAGCGCTTCGGCCGCAACAGATCCTGGACGCGCAAACCACGCCGCGCCACCTTGTCCTCATAGGCCGGGCCGATGCCACGACCGGTGGTACCGATCTTCTTGGCACCCTTGGCCGCTTCGCGCGCAATGTCGAGTGCCTGGTGGTAAGGCAGGATCAGCGGGCAAGCTTCGGAAATCTTCAACCGGGGTTCGGCATCGACGCCGGCAGCCTTGAGTTCGTCGAGTTCCTTCATCAGGGCTTCGGGCGACAGCACGACGCCGTTGCCGATATAACAAGTGACACCATCGCGCAGGATGCCCGATGGAACAAGATGCAACACCGTCTTGTGGCCGCCGATCACCAACGTGTGGCCGGCATTGTGGCCACCCTGGTAGCGCACCACGGCTTGTGCGTGGTCGGTAAGCCAGTCGACGATCTTGCCCTTGCCTTCGTCGCCCCATTGTGTGCCGATAACGACTACGTTCTTGGCCATGTCAGTTTTCCTCTAATGTTCAACTAAGGGTTCAATGATCCATTTTCCGTCGCGCCACACCAGTTGACGGTCACAGCCGGCTTCGCGCCAACTTCCCACGTGCCCAGGCAGAGCGGCAACGACAACCTCCCCACCCGCACGCAGACGATCGACTTCGGCCTGCAATACGGCATCTTCCGGCCACGGTGCCATGATGGCACCCGGCACCTGCTGGGGCAAAGCCAGACGCGCCAGCGTACGCAAGTCGAGTGAAAAACCGGTAGCAGGACGACCACGGCCAAAGCGCTCGCCGATTGAATCGTAGCGGCCACCCAAGGCCACCGCTGATGGGCTGTCATCGCAATAAGCGGCAAACACGACACCACTGTGATAGTTGTAGCCACGCAGGTCAGCCAGGTCAAAAGACAGCGGCAGATCAGACAACTCCCCGGCCAAGCGTTGCAGTTCGCCCAATGCCCGCGTGATTTCTGGCAAAGCAGGCAGGCGAGCGGCAGCATCGGGCAGGACTTCCACGCCGCCATACAAGTCGGGCAGAGCCAGCAATCCATCACGCACAGTATCGGGCAGGTCGGCAGTCAATTCGCGCAATGCAGGTACATCTTTGGCTTGCAAGGCATCGAACAACTGCTGATCTACGCCCGACGCCAGCGTCACGCTAGCAGTCAGGGCGCGAAAGATGCCAACATGACCGAGATCGATGCGACTGGGTGGCAATTCGGCAAGTTGCAGTGCATGGGCCAGCAGACGGATAACCTCATGATCGGCTTCAAGGCCAGCATGGCCATAAAGCTCAGCACCAATCTGGAGCGGTTCGCGCGTTGCCAGTAAGCCGGCAGCGCGGGTATGCACCACACTGCCGCAATAACACAAGCGCGTGACGCCGCGCCGGTTAAGCAAATGGGCATCGATGCGCGAAACCTGCGGCGTAATATCGGCGCGCAAGGCCAGCGTACGTCCGGAAATCTGATCGACCAGCTTGAAGGTGCGCAAATTCAGATCCGCACCGCTGCCGGTCAAAATTGCATCGGCAAATTCGAGCAGCGGTGGGGCCACCAGTTGGTAGCCGTGGCGAGCAAAATCGTCCAGCAGGTGCCGGCGCAAATGCTCTACATGAGCGGCCTCGATCGGCAGCAGATCCTCAATGGCTTCGGGGAGCAACCAGGTGTGCATCAGGCTTATCCGAACATCAGCAGCAGCGCCAACCCGATCATGATCGAGGTCAGGCCAACGAAGCGCAATTGACCATCGGCCAGTTCGGTGGCACGACGGAAAGTTTCACGCCAGATCCGTGGCGAAATGAACGGCAACAGGCCTTCAATCACCAGCATCAGAGCAAACGCCAACAGCAGGTTCGACATGGCAATTGTCGGGCTTACTTGCTACCGGCGTTACCACCCTTGCCTCCGCTCCTCAGATACTTGAAGAAGTCGGCACTCGGGTCGACCACCAGCAGATCGTTCTTGTTGCTGAAGCTTTGGCGGTAGGCTTCTAGGCTGCGGTAGAAGGCATAGAACTCGGGGTTCTCCCCGAAGGCCTTGCCATAAATGGCGGCTGCCTTGGCATCACCCTCGCCCTTGGTCTTCTGGGCATCACGGTAGGCTTCAGCGACGATTACCTCACGTTGCTTGTCGGCATCGGCGCGAATCTTTTCGGCCTCAGCAGCACCTTGCGAACGCAGTTCATTAGCCACGCGCTTGCGCTCGGTTTCCATGCGGCGATAGACCGACTCGGACACTTCGGGCGGCAGGTCAACACGTTTGAGGCGCACATCGACGATTTCGATGCCGATCGCACGCGCGTCAGCGTCGGCCTTTTTCTGCACATCCTCCATGATCTTGTCACGTACGCCCGAGACCACGTCATGTACGGTGCGTTTGCCGAATTCCTCACGCAAACCGGAGTTTACGGTCTGGGACAATCGCGTGCGCGCCAGCAGTTCGTCGCCACCCACCGAAATGTAGTATTGCTTCACATCGGCAATGCGCCACTTGACGAAGGAATCGACCAGCACTGGTTTTTTCTCGGCCGTGAGGAAACGCTCGGGCTCTACCGAATCGAGCGTCAGGATGCGCCGATCGAAGAAACGCACATTCTGGATCATCGGCCATTTGAACGACAGGCCCGGTTCCTTGATCACTTCCTTGATTTCACCGAGTTGGAAAACAAGCGCGTATTGACGCTGATCGACGGTAAACACCATTGCGCCAACCGTAACAAAGACGGCAAAAACCAGTGCCAAGATAAAAGGCAGTCGTTGCATCAGCGATCTCCCCGCTCACGTGAGCCCAGCGAACCGCGCGTGCGTACGTCGCGATTTTCCATGGCAGATGCCGGCGCGGACGGCTTGTCGGGTACGACCTCGGAGGCAGACGTGACAGCAGAGGTCGCCGTAGATTGCATCAGCTTGTCCAGCGGCAGATACAGCAGGTTGCCGGAACCCTTGGTATCGACCAGCACCTTGCTGGTGTTGGCATAGATTTGCTGCATGGTTTCCAGATAGAGGCGTTGGCGTGTCACTTCTGGCGCCTTGGCATACTCGGCATACAGCTTGGAGAAACGCGACGCCTCACCCTCGGCAGTGGCGATCATGCGCGCCCGGTAGCCTTCGGACTCCTGTAGCAGTCGCGACGCCGTACCACGTGCCCGCGGGATCACGTCGTTGGCATAGGCCTCACCCTCGTTCTTCTGCCGCTCACGATCCTGGCCGGCTTTCACGGCATCGTCAAAGGCTGCCTGCACCTGTTCGGGAGGCTGGGTGCTCTGCATCGTCACCGCACGAATCTGTACGCCGGTTTCGTAGCGATCGAGGTTTTCCTGCATCAACTTTTGCGTATGGGCGGCAATCACATCACGCCCTTCGTAAAGCACGAAGTCCATGCGGTTTTTGCCGACCACCTCGCGAATCGCCGTCTCGGCCGCTTGAGTCACGGCATCGTCCGGGTGACGGTTCTTGAAGATGTAGTCCTTGGGATCCTTCAGAAGATACTGCACGGCAAACTGCATGCTGACGATATTTTCATCGTCGGTCAGCATCAAGGCTTCCTTTAGCACCTTGTTCTTTTCGGAGCCACGATAACCAATCTCGACCGTGCGTACGCCGGTCACATTGATAACCTCGTGCGTCTGGATCGGCCAGGGCAAGCGCCAGCGCAAGCCGGGGTCCGTCGTCTCGCTGAACTTGCCGAGCGTCAACACCACACCGCGCTGGCTGGCATCAACAATGTAAAAACCACTGGCAAACCAGACCACTGCGGCCAGCCCCAGCAGAAGACCAATACCGCCGCCAAACTGACCGGGGGTCAGTGTCGGGAAATTGGGTCCGCCACCATCATTACCGCCGTTGCCGGAATTATCGGGACCACCGCGCTTCTTGCCGAAGGCAGCAGACAGGCGCCGATTGAAATCACGCCAGAGTTCATCAAGGTCGGGCGGGCCTTGGTTGTTGCGGCCGCCACTGCCACGGTTGCCGCGCTCGGGGTCGTTGCCCCAGCCGTGGTCATTGAGCGACATCAGAATGCCGGTGATCATGGGTATCGTTATGGGATCGGGAGTTGTTGAATTCAATGGGCGCTGCGAGCTTGAGTGACATTTCCGCCAGCGCCGCTCTCAGCAGTTCGAGCCCGGCACCGGTACGGGCGCTGACTCGAACGCGGGCGATGTTATCACACTCATCCCGCTCGACCCCGGGCGTGGCTGCAATCAGATCGAGCTTGTTCCAGACGACGATTTGCGGTATGGCGGCAGCACCGATTTCTTCCAGCACCTCAGTCACCGCCTCTATCTGCTGTTCGCGGTCTGGGCTGGCCGCATCGACCACATGCAAGAGCAAATCGGCTTGCACGGTTTCTTCCAGCGTGGCATGAAAAGCAGCCACGAGTGCGTGCGGCAAATCACGGATGAAACCGACGGTATCCGAAATCACGATCTGACAGCCCGAGGCGGCCGTCCGCCAGATCGCAGGTTGGCACGTAGAGACGACGTGAAGTGGTATCCAGCGTGGCAAACAACTGGTTGGCGGCATAGGCACCCGCCTTGGTCAGCGCATTGAACAATGTGCTTTTGCCGGCGTTGGTGTAGCCCACCAGCGACACCGACAGCACCTCGCCACGGCTACGCTGTTTGCGGCGCACAGTGCGCTGACGCTCCAGCAACTTGAGTCGGTCTTTCAGCAGGGCGACCCGCTTGCCCAGCAGACGCCGATCGGTTTCCAGCTGCTTTTCACCGGGGCCACGCAGGCCGATGCCGCCTTTCTGGCGTTCGAGGTGGGTCCAACCCCGCACCAGCCGCGTCATCTGGTGTTCGAGTTGGGCCAGCTCGACCTGTAGCTTGCCCTCGTGGCTCTTCGCGCGCAGAGCAAAGATATAGAGAATCAGTGCCGTGCGGTCAATGACCCGTCGCTCCAAAGCCTTCTCGAGGTTACGCTGCTGCCCCGGCGACAACTCGTGGTTGAACATCACCAGATCGGTGCCTGTCTCGGTGGCGGCCGCGAGGATCTCTTGCACCTTGCCTTTACCAGCGAAGGTAGCCGGGTCGGGACACCCGCGGCGCCCCGTTATCGTGGCAACCGGACGTGCGCCGGCACTGGTGGCCAGTAATTCGAATTCGGAAAATCGTTCGGCAAAATCACCGGCACCAAAATCCAACTGGACCAGCAGGGCATTCTCGCCGGCGGTCGGCCTTTCAAACATTGACCAACCACCTGCCCACCAGTGAAATCACTCCGAATCTGGTTCGCTGCTGATACTGACCGGGCGAGCGGGCACCACGGTGGAGATGGCATGCTTGTATACCATCTGGGTGACGGTATTCTTGAGCAACACGACGTATTGGTCGAAAGATTCGACCTGGCCCTGCAGTTTGATGCCATTCACGAGATAGATAGAAACCGGAATATGCTCGCGACGCAGCGTGTTAAGAAAAGGGTCTTGTAGCATCTGCCCTTTGTTGCTCATGATGACCTCACTGATTTATGGTTATAAGAAATTGTGCGGGAACTGTATCTGATTTTCGCGCGACTGGCCAGCAGCGATTCTGCTCACTACTACGTACGTCATCTGCCGGAGACGAGCCTTTCTTCTGCTAGACTTCGCCGTGGCGGGTCTCCCCGCATTGCGGGGTGGTGAATCGGGTCAGGTCCGGAAGGAAGCAGCCACAGCCATTTACTGCGAGTGCCGGGGGTCAGGCTCGCCACCCTTCCCCTCTTTTTTCTCTGCTGTCGTTTCATACCCGGTTACAAATCGGATATCGCTTGCTTACATCCGGAGCGTCCAATCTCTCCCGTCAAAGGTTCTATCACAAGGAGAGCAACATGAAACGCAATCAAAAAATCATCGCTGGCTTGATCATTGCCGCCAGCATCAGTGGTGTCGCCATTGCCCAAGGTAGTCGTGGTTGTGACGGTATGGGTCCCATGGGCATGGCGCCAGGGATGGCAGGTGGGCAGGCGAACACGAAGTTCGATCCGGCCGTGCGCGCCCAACGTCATCTCGACATGCTGAAGGGCCAATTGAAGCTGACGCCACAACAAGAGCCTCTGTGGCAAGACTTTGCAGAAAAAATGAAGGGGCAGGCCGGCAAAGGCATGCAAGCCATGCGTACCCAGGCCACCGACGAGAAATTAACTGCGCCCGAGCGTATGGCGAAGATGCAGTCCATGATGCAGGAGCACCTAACGGCGATGAGTGGCGTGCATGAGAGCTTCAATCGTCTGTATGCGGTGCTGACACCGGAGCAGAAAACCGTTGCCGATCAACTTGCCGCACAAACGGGGCGGGGTGCGGGGTCCGGTGGGGGCAAAGGTGGCATGGGTGGTCAGCCCCGTGGCCCGGGTCGAGGCACTCCGCCGCAAAGCTGATTGTCGTGTTGTAGAAGAAGCACGGGCACCTGTCGCAAGGTGCCCGTTTGCGTTTGATAGAATCCAGCCATGAGTTATCAAGTGTTGGCCCGTAAATGGCGTCCCAAGTCTTTCGACACTCTCGTTGGGCAGGAGCACGTGGTGCGCGCGCTGGTGCATGCGCTTGAGCAGCAGCGTCTACACCACGCCTACCTCTTCACCGGCACGCGTGGCGTCGGCAAGACGACGATCGCACGCATTCTCGCCAAGGCATTGAACTGCGAAATCGGCATCACGTCGACACCCTGCGGCGTTTGTGCCGCATGCCAGGAAATCGATAGCGGACGTTTCATCGACTACGTCGAGATGGATGCCGCCTCGAACCGTGGGGTCGACGACATGGCGGCACTGTTGGAAAAGGCGGCCTATGCGCCGAACAGCGGCCGCTACAAGGTGTACATGATCGATGAAGTGCACCAGCTTTCCGGTCACGCCTTCAACGCGATGTTGAAGACCCTGGAAGAGCCGCCAGAGCACGTTAAATTCATCCTGGCGACGACCGACCCGCAGAAGATTCCGGTGACGGTGCTGAGTCGCTGTTTGCAGTTCAACCTGAAGCAGATGCCACCCGGCTACATCGTCGAACATCTGACGCGCGTGCTGGCGGCTGAAGGCGTCGCGTGCGAAATTTCGGCGCTGCGTCATCTGGCTAAAGCTGCCGCCGGTTCAATGCGCGATGCGCTTTCGTTGCTTGATCAAGCCATCGCCCACGGGGCAGGGCGGATCGAAGAGGAGGGCGTGCGCGCCATGCTCGGTACGGTGGGCGATGACCATCTTTATGCCTTGCTTGACGGGTTGGTAGCAGGTGACATCCACGCCATGCTGGCGGTTGCCGATACGATGGAGGCGCGCAGCCTCAGTTTTGATTCGGCCCTGCAAGAGTTCGCCACTTTGCTCCACCGTATCGCGCTGGTGCAATTTGCGCCCAATGCGATCCTTGACGATGCGGAACGCGAAAAGCTCGCGCCCTATGCCGAACGCCTCGATGCAGAATATTTGCAGCTTTGTTATCAGATCGCCATCCATGGCCGCGATGAGTTGGCGCTGGCACCGGATGAGGCGGCAGGTTTCAGCATGAGCCTGTTGCGCATGCATGCCTTTCGACCAGCGGCTGGCAACGAAAAAGTCGGTGCTGGCGGGACGGCAAAATCGGATCGGGTGAACACGGCACCGGTGCCACCGCGCACCGCACCAGTAACACGT
The DNA here is from genome assembly GCA_903930805.1 of uncultured Rhodocyclaceae bacterium. GTDB lineage: Bacteria > Pseudomonadota > Gammaproteobacteria > Burkholderiales > Rhodocyclaceae > Sulfuricystis. The sequence goes on from CAIYZZ010000401.1 coordinate 14,242, forward strand.
CCTGCCGCCGTGCCGGTGCAAGCACCTGTGGTTCCGTCAGCAGCACCGCCAGCAAAAGTTGCTGCCGCTCCGATTCGTGTCGACGACGACTGGCATACACTCGTGGCGCAATTGCCGCTGACCGGCATGGCACGCCAACTTGCCCAGCACTGCGAACTGGCCAGTTTGACCGAAACGCGTATTGCCCTGCGCATGTCTCCAACCCACAAACACCTGATGTCCCATCAGGACAAGTTGCAGGTGGATCTGTCCAGACATTATGGCCGGCCGCTAACGCTGGAAATTGTTACGGCAGAGATCGCAGGCGAAACCCCCAAAGAACGCGCTGACAATGTCAAACGCGAACGCCAGGATCGGGCTATCGCTGCCATTGAGAGTGACCCCTTTGTGCGTGAAGCTTGTGACATGTTTGACGCCAGCATAGACGAATCAACCATCAAACTCCTTTAAGGAAAATTACATGTTGAACAAAGGTGGCATCGCCAACCTGATGAAACAGGCGCAGAAAATGCAGGAAAACATGGCCAAGGCGCAGGAAGAGCTTGCCAATCTCGAAGTCGAGGGGCAATCCGGTGCCGGTGCCGTCAAGGTGGTGATGACCTGCAAGCACGACGTAAAGCGTGTGATGATCGATCCATCGGTGATGGATGACAAGGAAATGCTCGAAGACCTGATCGCCGCCGCGCTGAACGACGCCAACCGCCGCGCCGAAGCGACTTCTCAGGAGCGCATGGGTTCGCTGACCGCTGGCCTACCTTTGCCACCGGGGATGAAACTACCGTTTTGATCAGCCGTTCGGCACGGATGCGACATGGGCCAGATCCTCTTCAGGTTGGTGTCAATGCAATGTCGGCATCTGGGATGCCAGCCGCAACCCGACATTCACGAACAGCACGTTCTGGCCAAGCATGACGATGCTCCCAGGGCGCCGGTCATTTCCTGTGTCGCTGTACTCGAAAGAATAGACCCGCTGCAGAATAAATCGACCTTCCTCATCCCTCGCTGGTTGAAGGCTTGAAATAGCCACTGTCTCATCGAGAAACTGCAGACCCTCAGCATCGCAGGCCGCCTTCGCATGTTGCACGGAAATCTCTCGTACCTTGACGCTATCGAACCACAACCAGGCAATAGCAAGCAAGGCTGCGATACTAATGATCTCAAACAAAGGCATGGACGGTTATCTCAAAAACAGAATTGATCTGTGTGTCCTTCGAGAAAATGAAATTCACTACCGTGGATCTAGCGGGACGGTATGGCCGCCCCGCCCAAGAAGCAAGTTATTACGCCGGTTCGAGGAATAGCATGCCGAGCGGTGGCAGGCATAGTTGCAGCGAGGCGGGGCGGCCGTGATGGGCGTAGTCGTCGGCTGTTACACCGCCGCTGTTGCCCTGACCGCTGCCGCCGTAGCAGGGCGCATCGCTGTTGAGCGCCTCGCGCCAGTAGCCACCGACCGGTACACCGACCCGATAGTTCTCGCGTACCACCGGCGTGGCGTTGATGACGATCAGCATCATCTCGCCGTTCTGACCACGCCGCAAAAAGCTGATGATGCTCTCGTCGCTGTCGTGGCAATCGACCCACTCGAAGCCGTTATTGCTGAAGTCGCGTCCGAACAGGGCAGGACGTGTCTTGTAAACGCCGTTGAGATCACGCAGCCAGGCTTGTGCGCCGGCATGGACGGGGTATTGCAGCAGGTGCCAGTCGAGGCTGGTGTCGTGATTCCATTCGCGTGATTGGCCAAATTCGCAGCCCATGAACAGCAGTTTCTTCCCTGGGTGTGCCCACATGTAGCCCAGTAACAGCCGCAGATTGGCGAAGCGCTGCCACTCGTCACCCGGCAACTTGGCGATCAGCGAACCTTTGCCGTGCACCACCTCGTCGTGCGAGATCGGCAGCATGAAGTTCTCATGGAAGGCGTACCAGATGCTGAAGGTGATCTGGTCGTGGTGAAACTTGCGATGGATGGGTTCGTGGGCGAAATAGTCGAGCGTGTCGTGCATCCAGCCCATGTTCCACTTCATGCCGAAGCCCAGTCCGCCCACCCAGGTGGGACGCGAGACCATCGGCCAGGCCGTCGACTCCTCGGCGATGCATTGCGTGTCGGGGAAATCGCGATAGACCGCCTCGTTCAACTGGCGCAGGAACTGGATGGCGTTTATGTTTTCACGGCCGCCGTATTCGTTGGGAATCCACTCGCCTTCCTTGCGGGCGTAATCAAGGTAAAGCATGGAGGCAACGGCATCGACGCGCAGGCCGTCAATGTGATATTTGTCGAGCCAGAACAGTGCGCTGGAAAGCAGGAAGGCGCGGACTTCGTGGCGGCCATAATTGAAAATCTGGCTGCTCCATTCCGGGTGATAGCCTTGGCGCGGATCGGCATGTTCGTAGAGCGCCGTGCCATCGAAATAGGCCAGCCCATGCTCGTCGTTGGGGAAGTGCGAGGGCACCCAATCGAGAATGACGCCGATGCCCCGCTGATGCAGGTGATCGACGAGGAACATGAAATCCTGCGGCGAACCGTAACGCGAGGTGGCGGCGAAGAATCCGGTGACCTGATAACCCCATGAACCGTAGAACGGATGCTCCATCACCGGCAGTAGTTCGACATGGGTGAAGCCCATGTCCGCGCAGTAATCGGCCAACTGGGGCGCGAGATCACGATAGTTGAGCGGTAGCTCGGGGTTGTCCGGCGAGCGGCGCCATGAGCCCAGGTGAACTTCATAGACCGAGTGTGGGGCGTCGAGTGCGTTGGCCTGCTTGCGTTGCGCCATCCAGCTTTCGTCATGCCAGTGATAGTTGAGGTTGGCGATGACCGAGGCGGTGGCCGGTGCAATTTCGCTGCTGAAGGCGAAGGGGTCGGCCTTGTCGACCTTGTAGGCATCCTTGTTCGATTCGATATGGAACTTGTAATGCTGGCCGAGGGTGGCGCCGGGCACGAAGCCTTCCCAGATGCCGGCATCGGCGTGAATGCACTTCAGCCAGTGGGTATGCCGGTGCCAACCGTTGAAATCGCCCGTTACGGAAACGGCATGCGCATTCGGCGCCCAGAGGGCAAAGTGACACCCGGCGACACCGTCGCGTACTTCCGGATGTGCCCCCATGCGCTCATAAAGACGAGTGTGGCTGCCCTCGCGGAACAGGTGGAGATCAAGGTCGCTGAGGCGACTGGTGTTGGTCAGGATATTCGGCATGACTGGGTCCTCCGATACCACTACAGAAAGAAAAAAGCCCGACGCGAAGTCGGGCTTGGAAAGCTGGTGCGTCGGACAGGGATTGAACCTGTGACCCCCGCCGTGTGAAGGCGATGCTCTACCGCTGAGCTACCGACGCAAATTCGTACGACTAACGGGCGCGAATTATACGGATATTTATTATTTGATGACGGCGGCGATGGCCTTCGCCACGTAGTCGATGTTCTTCGTGTTGAGTGCGGCGACGCAGATGCGACCGGTGCCAACAGCATAAATGCCGTACTCGGCGCGCATTTTCTCGACCTGTGCAGTGGTGAGGCCGGTGTAGGAGAACATGCCGCGCTGGACATTGATGAAAGAAAAGTCCGGGGCGCCGGCAGCGGCAAGTTTCTCGACCAGGCTGGTGCGCATGGCGCGGATGCGGTCGCGCATGCCGGCGAGTTCGCCTTCCCACATCTGGCGCAGTTCGGGGCTGGCGAGGCAGGCCGCGACGATGGCGCCGCCGTGGGTGGGCGGATTGGAATAGTTGGTGCGGATCACGCGCTTCACTTGAGAGAGCACGCGCGCCGACTCATCCTTGTCGGCAGTGACGATGGTCAGTGCGCCGACACGCTCGCCGTAGAGTGAGAAGGACTTGGAGAAGGAGCTGGAAACGACGAACTGCAGGCCGGAAGCAGCGAACAGGTCGAGCGCGGCGGCATCCTGCTTGATGCCGTCGGCGAAGCCCTGGTAGGCCATGTCGATGAAGGCGACGAGGTTGCGCTCCTTGATGGCGGCAACGACTTCGGCCCACTGGGCGGCGGAGAGGTCGGCACCGGTCGGATTGTGGCAGCAGGCGTGCAGCACGACGATGGACTTGGCGGGCATCGCGGCCAGCGAGGCCTTCATGGCTGCGAAGTCGACGCCGCGCGTGGCAGCATCGTAGTAGGCATATTCCTTGACCGGGAAGCCGGCTGCCTCGAACAGAGCGCGGTGGTTTTCCCAACTCGGGTCGCTGATGTACACACTGGCGTCGGGCAGCAGTCGCTTGAGATAATCGGCGCCAACCTTGAGCGCGCCCGTGCCGCCGAGGCATTGGGCGGTGACGGCACGGCCGGCGGCGAGCAACTCTGAATCCTTGCCGAACATGAGATTTTGCACGGCACCGTTATAGGCGGGGGTACCCTCGATGGGTTGGTAGCCGCGCGGCGGCTGGGTTTCGAGGCGGGCTTTTTCGGCGGCCTTGACGGCGGCCAGCAGCGGAATCTTGCCATCGTCGCCAAAATAGACACCGACGCCGAGGTTGACCTTGGCGGGGTTCTTTTCGGCGTTGTAGGCTTCGTTGAGGCCCAGAATCGGGTCGCGGGGGGCCATTTCGACGGCGGCGAAGAGTGAGGTACTCATAACGGCAATGCTCCTGAAATCAAGAAGGGAAATAACGCGCCATAATAGTCGAAACCATCGAGTCGGCTATTGCGCTGCAAAATCGAAATTACTGATGATCGAACAAGTTGTTGAATTCCCTGGCAGTCCCTTTCACCTGCACCAGCCTTTTCTGCCTGCCGGTGACCAGCCGGAGGCGATCCGGCTGTTGATGGATGGGATCGGGGATGGTCTCTCCTTTCAGACGCTATTGGGCGTGACCGGCTCGGGCAAGACCTACACGATGGCCAACGTCATCGCCCGGCTCGGCCGGCCGGCGCTCGTACTGGCGCACAACAAGACACTGGCGGCGCAGCTCTACTCTGAGTTCCGCGAGTTTTTCCCAGAGAACGCCGTCGAGTACTTCGTCTCCTACTACGACTACTACCAGCCTGAAGCTTACGTCCCATCGCGCGATTTGTTCATCGAGAAGGATTCGTCGATCAACGAGCACATCGAGCAGATGCGCCTCTCGGCGACAAAATCACTGCTGGAGCGGCGCGATGTAGTGATCGTCTGTACCGTCTCGGCGATCTATGGTATTGGCGATCCGGTCGATTACCACGCGATGATCCTGCATCTGCGTGAAGGCGAAAAGATCGGTCAGCGCGAAATCATCCGCCGCCTCTCCGAGATGCAGTACGAGCGCAATGAGGTGGATTTCCAGCGCGGCACCTTCCGTGTGCGTGGCGATGTGATCGACATCTTTCCGGCGGAAAACGCCGAGAGTGCCTTGCGTGTGTCGCTGTTCGACGACGAGATCGAGACGCTAACTGTATTCGATCCACTTACCGGCCACACGAAGCAGAGGTTGGGACGCTTTACGGTTTTTCCGTCGAGCCATTACGTCACGCCGCGCGGGACGGTGTTGCAGGCCGTCGAAAAGATCAAGCGTGAGCTACGCGAGCGCACCGAGTTTTTCTATCAGGAGCAGAAGCTCGTGGAAGCCCAGCGCATCGAGCAGCGCACGCGCTTCGATCTCGAAATGCTCGACCAGATCGGTTTTTGCAAGGGGATCGAGAACTACTCGCGTCACCTCTCGGGCCGTAAGGCCGGCGAGCCGCCACCGACGCTCTACGACTATTTGCCGCCCGACGCGATCATGTTCGTCGACGAGTCGCACGTGACGATTCCGCAGGTCGGCGGCATGTACAAGGGCGACCGTTCGCGCAAGGAAAACCTCGTGAACTACGGTTTCCGCCTACCGTCAGCCTTGGACAACCGGCCGCTCAAGTTCGAGGAGTTCGAACGCCTGATGCCACAGACGATCTTTGTTTCGGCGACGCCCGCGAACTACGAGCATGAACACCAGGGTCAGGTGGTGGAGCAGCTGGTACGGCCGACCGGCTTGGTCGATCCGGTGCTGGAAGTGCGGCCGGCGACCACGCAGGTGGATGACCTGCTGGCCGAAATCAAGCGGCGTGTAGTCGCCGGAGAGCGGGTCCTCGTCACTACCTTGACCAAGCGGCTTTCGGAACAACTTACCGACTTCCTCGCTGACAATAGCATCAAGGTGCGCTATCTGCATTCGGACATCGATACCGTCGAGCGCGTCGAGATCATCCGCGACCTGCGGCTCGGCATGTTCGACGTGCTGGTCGGCATCAATCTGCTGCGCGAGGGGCTGGATATTCCCGAGGTGTCGCTGGTGGCGATCCTCGATGCCGACAAGGAAGGTTTCCTGCGCTCGGAACGCGCGCTGATCCAGACCATCGGCCGCGCCGCTCGCCATCTCAACGGCAAAGCGATTCTCTACGCTGACCGGATTACCAATTCGATGCAGCGCGCCATGGCCGAAACCGAACGCCGGCGGGAAAAACAGCTACATCACAACCTCGAGCATGGCATCACGCCCGTGGGTGTGAAGAAACGCATCAAGGACATCATCGATGGCGTCTACGATACCGAGGCACTCAACCGCGAGATGAAGGTGGCGCAGGAAGCAGCGAAATACGAGGTAATGAGCGAGAAGGCGCTGGCGCGCGAGATCAAGCGGCTCGAAAAATCCATGCAGGAACACGCAAAGAATCTGGAGTTCGAACAGGCCGTGACCAAGCGCGACGAACTGTTCCGTCTGAAGCAAATGGCTTTTGGCGATTCAGGGCATGATGCCCCCGCAGCGTAAAAGTCGGCGCTGGCGGGACGGCACGTATTCTGTGACGATTCCGCTCGATCTACTCAAAGCTTTGCGACAGAGCCAAGAATGGGTTATGCCGGTATTTAAACAAGAGCAAAAGATTCATCCATCAAAAGGTCAAAGATCTCTCCTTTTTCCTCGAACCATTC
>CAIYZZ010000402.1 GCA_903930805.1 uncultured Rhodocyclaceae bacterium
CCAACGGCGGTCTTACCAGAGCCGGAAACGCCCATCAGAATGAAAAAATTTGGTTTCATACCCAGCCTTCTCTCGCTCGCAACCTTCCACCAGCGCTTATTAAATGAGCTGAACCGAAAAGTTGGTTCCTTCCCAGGTTTCGCTGGCGGACCAGTAAAAGGTGAAAACCAGGGCTATCCCAGCAGAGAAAGTTTCGAGCGGCAGATCCGCCAGATCAACTCCCAGGCCGGTTGCGTGGGTTTTCGTTTCCTGAACGGTCTGCCAGTTATCGACACTCCAATGAACAGTGGCGGGCGCTAAGAGTTCAATCCGCAGAACTTTCCCGGCAGGGAGGGTCTGCCGTTTTTCGTCAAAGCGCCAGATCAGCCGGTTTGATTCGGTTTTGGCAACCAGGTAGCGCTGAACGGTTTGCGGCGGCAGGTCAAAGACCCGTTCATCCAGCAGCGAGCGAAGCAGTTTGACATATTCGGCATGCGCCCAGACGAGCGGCATGGCGGAGCCGGAGGGTTGGCCAAAGAACAGTTCCTTTTCAGGCAGGTCGGTGGTATCCCAAATCTGTTCGGGGATCAATTTCCCCACACCGGCGCTGGCTTCAAGAACATGGAGCAGCCGCGCGGCTTCGTCCAGATGCCCGGCGGCCAGTTCGTAATGGGCGCGTTCACCGGCCATCAAAGGCCAAATACGGCCCACGCCGGTGCCATCGAAGGGACTGCCATTTTCATGCTCACCATAGCCATCGTCATTGTAGCGGTGCCAGCCGGGGCCGTAGGGCAGATCGGTTTTCAAGAGGGCGTCGATCACTTTGACAGTGTTGACGATGCGTGGATCATCAGCGGCGCGCAGCCCAAAGCGAACCAGCGCCAGGGCATCGGGGCTGACGATATGCGCAGCCTGTTCAACCCCATCGCCCGGCGGGCGGTTTTTGATCGGTACAAAACCTTTGAAGGGCGAAGCCGCGTTGGCAATGTCCGGGGAGGAGACGCGCACATAATAACCTTCCACGCAGATTTGATGTGCCAGGTCGGTATCGGTCGCATAAATCCAATGGTCCAGACTGGAATTCCAGGTATCGGCCGTTTCGCGCAGATAAATGCCAATTTGGTTTTCCCCGTTTAAATCAGCCAGGTCAGCCGCCGCCAACAGGGCGGCAATCTCCGCAGCCAGGGTAAAAGGCGAATAACCGGGATCCTCCTCCCAGCGGTCTTGCGCTGTGACCGGGCCGTTTTTGACCAGGAATCCGGCTGCATGCTGAACCATGGGCCATAAGCGTTTAAGATCATCCTTGGATAAGGCCTTTTCGCGGTAGGCCAAGTCAACCAGCAGGATTGGGAAGGCGGTTTCATCCATCTGGATCCCACCCCAGTAGGGACTGCCATCCAGCCACATGTTTTGGGGCCAATGGCCGTCAGCTTCCTGGGTGACTTGCAGGTAATACAACACCCGGCGGGCGTCGTTGTGCGCCCCGGCGGCCAGCAAACCACCCGCCGATTCGACCAGATCGCGCGGCCAGGAGAGATGATAGCCGCCCAGGTCATCGTCGCCTTTGGAAAAGCCCCAGGGGATTGAGAGACTGGCAATCAGCGCGCCCGGAAAACATTTTGATTCATGCGTGCGCATGACGGCTGCGCTGATCAGGAAAAGGTTCGAGTGTTCTTTCGATTGATTGGGAGAACTCAAGGGAAGCAGGGTTTGCAGCCAGTTTTGCCATTCATGCAGATAAGTTGAGCGGGCGCATTCAAACCCATCCAGCAGGCTGGCCAGGGCACGCTGCCCGGCTTCAAAGGGATTGGCGCCGAAACCGAGGGCCAGCAAAAAATCCCCGTTTGAAGCTGCCAAATCCACCTCGCCGGTCAGGGCCACGTTACCGTTTTCGGCGCGGGTATAGTTCCAGGTCAGTTGATGGTGCTGGCTTAAATCCTGCCAGCCATCGGAGATCCCAACAAACCCGACGGAGCG
>CAIYZZ010000403.1 GCA_903930805.1 uncultured Rhodocyclaceae bacterium
TGCGGCTGACCCGATTTGCCAGGCGTGTGTGATGCCATAGATCACGGGAAGCTGCAGTGCGGCCAGTACCGGCGCGTTGGCCGGCAGCATCGGGGCGACAGTCAGCGTATCGGCGCGCTGCCATTCAAGCGCTGCATGTACATGATCATGCAGTTCTCCAAGCCATTGCGTGACACGAAAAAAATGCAGACGCACGTGGGCGTGCGCGTAGACGTGCTCGCGCACGATCCAGGGCGTGGCGTGCGTGTCTTCGATTTCGAGCTCTTCATGCTGTTCGCGGGTCAACGCGTAGCGCAGCGTTTCGCCCGCTTCAACCTTGCCACCGGGGAACTCCCAGTAGCCGGGATAGAACGTATCGGGAGCGCGCTGGCCCAGCAAGAAGCTACCATCGTCGCGCAAGATGACGGCGGCGGCGACATCGATGATCTTCTTCATTTCCCGGCGTGCCGGCCGGCGTAGTCGCGCGCAAACTGCCAGGCGACGCGCCCGGAACGGCTGCCGCGCTGCATGGCCCATTGCAGGGCTTCTTGCCGTATTTCTTGCCGTCTCGCCAGCGCCGACTTTTCGTCGAGGCCGAGTTGGAGTAGCCAGTGCGCGCAGATGGAGAGGTAGTGATCCTGATCGAAGGGGTAGAAAGAGAGCCAGAGGCCGAAGCGCTCGGAAAGCGAAATCTTTTCCTCGGTGGTTTCGCCCGGATGAATTTCGCCGTCGGCAGTATGCGTGGCTTCGAGGTTTTCGGCCATGCGCTCGGGCATCAGGTGGCGGCGGTTCGAGGTGGCGTAGATCAGCAAGTTGTCCGGCGTCCCAGCGATGGAGCCGTCGAGCGCGCTTTTCAATGCCTTGTAGCCGGGCTCGGACGCCTCGAAGGAGAGGTCGTCGCAGAACACGATGAAGCGCTCGGGCCGGTCAGCAATGAGATCGATGATCTCGGGCAGGCTAACCAGATCGTTGCGGTCGACCTCGATCAGGCGCAGGCCACGCCGGCCGAATTTGGCGAGCACGCCTTTGACGAGCGACGATTTTCCCGTGCCGCGCGCGCCGGTGAGCAGCACGTTGTTGGCGGGGCGCCCCGCGACGAACTGCCGTGTATTACGTTCGATGGCGGCCTTTTGCTGGTCGACACCTTGCAGGTCGTCAAGGCGGATCTGGTGGGGATGGCGCACCGCTTCGAGCCGGCCGCGCCCCTGTCCCTGTGTTAGGCGCCAGCGAAAAGCTTTTGCCTGCCAGTCCGGAGGCACCGGTAGTTGCGGCAGGAGGCCTTCGGCCTTTTCGAGCAAACTTTCGAGGCGGGTCAGGAGGTTTTCGAGTGTGTGCATCGGTTAAGCTTTCATCCTTCAGGTGACCGAACAATTTAGCAGATTCAGCATGCCTCTGTTTTTCGTTTTCCTCATGACACTTTTTCTGGCCGGCTGTGCCGCCTTGCCCGTACCGGCACCGCCTGCTTGTCCACCCTGTCCTGGCGTGGAGCCGCCAAGGCCTGCCGTCAAGGCGCTGCAGCCAGCGGAGTGGAACGAGTTGGCGGGCTGGGACGGTGACGATCATGCGCGGGCTTTCGAACTCTTCCGCGCTTCCTGTAGCACGCTGGCCAAGCGTCCACTCTGGCAGGCCAGTTGCGAATCTGCCCAAAAAGTCGGCGCGGGCGGGACAGCAAATGGCGGGGCGCGGGCCTGGTTCGAGGGGCAATTCCGGCCGTGGGCGCTGACCAACCCGGATGAGAGTCGCGCCGGACTCGTCACCGGCTATTACGAACCCGTGGTGCGCGGCAGTCGCAATAATAAATCGCCCTACCGTACACCGGTCTTCGGCCCGCCGGCTGACCTGATCGTTGTCGATCTGGCAGATCTCTATCCCGACCTCAAGAATCTGCGGCTGCGTGGCCGTATCGAGGGCCGCAAACTGGTGCCTTATCTCGACCGGGCGCAATGGACAGCGCAGGAAGCGCAACGCGCTGGCGATGCCCTGCTATGGCTCGACGATCCGCTCGACTTTTTCTTCCTGCAAATCCAGGGCTCGGGCCAGGTCGTTCTTGACGACGGCAGCCGGGTACGGATTGGTTATGCCGACCAGAATGGCCACCCGTACCGCTCGATCGGCAAGTGGCTGATCGACCAGGGCGAACTGCAGGCGCACGAAGCCTCGATGCAGGGCATCAAGGCTTGGGCAGAAGCACATCCGCAACGCTTGCAGGAGTTGCTGAACGCGAATCCCAGTCTGGTGTTTTTCCGCGAACTGCCGGCGACGGGTAGCGGGCCGCCGGGGGCGCTCGGCGTGCCGCTCACCCCCGAGCGCTCGATCGCCGTTGATCCACGCCATGTGCCGCTGGGCGCACCGGTATGGCTGGCTACGACTTACCCGAACAGCGAACGAGGGCTAAGCCGTTTGATGCTGGCACAGGACACCGGCGGCGCTATTCGCGGCCCTGCGCGCGCCGATTTTTACTGGGGCAGCGGGGTGGAAGCCGGCAACCAGGCCGGTAAGATGAAACAGCGTGGCGCGCTGTGGGTGCTGTTGCCGCGCGGCCATCAACCATAAGGGGCACAGATGCACCACAATTGTGCTGGTGAAGCACCATAGGGGTGCGCATAAGCTGATGTTGATGAGCGGTTTGTATCTAATCAGCTAAATTTAAACGAATATATTTCGGGAACGCTTGTTGCTCATCTGCTCCCTATTTGTGATTTCCGGGGCACCAACATGGAGAATTTCAAGACATCGGCCGACGTGCTGTTCATCCTGCTCGGCGCGATCATGATTCTGGCGATGCATGCCGGCTTTGCGTTTCTCGAACTCGGTACGGTACGCAGGAAAAACCAGGTCAATGCACTGGTCAAGATTCTCTGTGATTTCTCCATGTCGACGCTGGCCTACTTCTTTGTCGGCTACGGCATCGCCTACGGCGTCAATTTTTTCGCTGGTGCCGAGACGCTACTGGCGAAAAGTGGGTACGACCTCGTCAAATTCTTTTTCCTGCTGACGTTTGCTGCGGCGATCCCGGCTATCGTCTCGGGCGGCATCGCTGAACGTGCCAGGTTCAATCCTCAACTGGCAGCAACCTTCTTATTGGTCGGCTTCGTCTATCCATTTTTTGAGGGCATTGCCTGGAACCAGGCCTTTGGCATCCAGGGCTGGCTGAAGGCCACGTTTGGCGAGGAATTCCATGATTTTGCCGGTTCAGTGGTGGTACATGCGATGGGTGGCTGGATCGGCCTTGCCGCGGTGCTTTTGCTGGGTGCGCGGCGTGGGCGTTATCACAAGGATGGCGGTATCGCCGGCGGCCACCCGCCCTCCAGCATTCCCTTTCTCGCCCTGGGTTCCTGGATTCTCATCGTCGGCTGGTTCGGTTTCAATGTCATGAGCGCGCAGACGCTTGAAAAGGTCTCCGGCCTTGTTGCGATGAACTCATTAATGGCCATGGTTGGCGGCACGCTCGTCGCGCTGGTGATGGGCAGGAACGACCCCGGTTTCGTGCATAACGGCCCGCTGGCCGGGTTGGTGGCTATCTGTGCGGGATCCGATCTGATGCACCCGCTCGGCGCGTTGCTTACCGGGGGTATTGCCGGTGGCCTCTTCGTTGTGATGTTCACGGTTACCCAGAACCGCTGGCGCATTGACGACGTGCTTGGTGTCTGGCCGCTGCATGGTTTGTGCGGTGCCTGGGGCGGCATTGCTGCCGGTATCTTCGGCACGCGGGCGCTGGGTGGCATGGGTGGTGTGGCCTTCTTGAGCCAACTCGCGGGTACGCTACTTGGCATCACCGTCGCGCTTGCCGGTGGCTTCGCAGTATATGGCACGCTCAAGAAGTTCGTGGGCATCCGCCTCGACGCCGAAGATGAATACAACGGCGCAGACCTCAGCATCCACCAGATTTCCGCCAGCCCGGAGCGCGAGACGCTCTGGTAGCCAGCGTCCCGCCAGTGCCGAAAAGTCGGTGCTAGCGGGACGGCATGACTTCCTTGCTTACTGCTTGAGGTTGGCTGCGCTGCCCTTGTCGAGCGCTTTTTCCAGCGTTGCAGTCGGCATGTAGCCCGGGACGCGGCTACCATCGGCAAAGAACATCGTCGGTGTGCCGCGAATGTTGAGCTTGCGGCCGAAGGCGACGATCTTTTCGATCGGATGATCGCAGGTGCCGTTCGCCGGTGACTGATTATTGATCATGAAGTCATTCCACGCCTTGGCGCGATCGGTTGCGCACCAGATGTTCTTTGCTTTCTCAGATGAATCGGGCGAGAGGATCGGGTAAAGGAAGGTGTAGATCGTCACGTCGCTGACACCCTGCAACTCCTTCGCCAGTTTTTTGCAGTAGCTGCAGTTGGGATCTTCGAAAGTCGCCAGCACGCGCTTGCCATTACCCTTGACCTGTTTTACGGCCAAGTCGAGCGGCAGGTCGGAAAATTTGATCTGCGAGAGCTTCTGTTTGCGCTCATCGGTAAGGTTTTTGCGTGTCTTGGCGTCGATGATGTCGCCAAGGATGACGTGGGTTACCTTTTCGTCGGTGTAGACCAGTTCACCGTCAAGCTGTACCTCATACAGGCCGAGCACGCCGAGCTTGCGTACGCTCTCGACTTTCGGGCCGCTGCCGCCAAGCCAGGCTTCAACGCCCTTTTTGATTTCGGCCTCGTTGGCGCATGCGATCTGTGAAGCAAACAACGCGGCCAGGCCGGCGCCAAGGATGAATCGGGCATTGAATTTCATGAAGACTCCAAAGGTAGGGTGGTGGAATAAAGGTGAGAAGGTAAAGTAACTGGGCGGGCGGAATCAGCCCATGGCATAACGCACCAGAACGTCCTTGATGACCGGCAGGTGATCGACAAAGTTCAGCCCGAACTTGCGCAAGGCTGCCACGGACGCTTGTGGAGCCCCGAACAATCGTTGCAGCCCGTGGGTAGCAGATTGCAAGGCTACCACCTCCTCGCGGCGGGCACGCTCGTGACGACGCAGCCATTGCACGTCGCCGTGATCGACATGTGTCGGACAGGCAGTAAGCGTGGCGGCAAGACTTTGCGCATCCTGAAAACCCAGGTTGATGCCATGACCGGACAACGGATGAATGGTATGGGCGGCATCGCCGATCAATGCCAGCCGATGTGCCACCGTGTGCGGCGCACGCATCAGGCGCAACGGAAAAGCGGCAGGTGGCGTCACGAGGGAGAGTTTGCCCAACGCATACTCTCCCGCCGCTGCGACATGCTCGCAGAATTCGGGCGCGCTCAGCGCCAGCAGTTCTTCGGCATGCGCTGTCGGGGTCGACCAGACGATGGAGATCAGATTGCCCGGCAACGGCAGGTAAGCCAGCACGCCATCGGGGCGGAACCATTGGCGCGCCACTTCGCGATGCGGGCGAGCAGTGGTGAAATTGGCTACTACGCCTGCTTGTTCGTAGTGCAGGAAATCGACCTCGATTCCGGCGGTGGTGCGCGTCCAGGAATCTGCACCATCGGCTGCAATGATCAATTTTGCCGTCAAGGTACGCTTGTCGGCCAGTTCCAGCACGACCTCGTGGTCGCCAATATCCAGAAGGGCTGGCTCCGCCGGGCAAAGCAGATCGAGGTTGCCCTGGCGTCTGGCGGACTCCCACAATTCACACTGCAGAAGGGATGATTCGACGATCCACGCCAGCTCGCCCACGCCGCTGCCATAGGCAGAAAAGCTCAACTCACTGCCGCCATCGCCACGCACAGCCATCTTGCGTACCGGCGTAAGACGTGCTGCGTCAAGGTGCGCCCAAATGCCGATGCTGTCGAGAAAGCGCACATTTGCTGGGCTGATCGCATAGATGCGGGCATCCCAGCCTTCTGGACGATAGGGCATGCGCCCCTCTACCACGGCTACGGTAAACCGACTGCGACGCAGTGCCACCGCAAGCGCCAACCCGGCCAAACCGCCGCCAACAACGATCACATCGTAGTCCATGTGCGCATTGTCGCGTTCGCCGTCGATCTTGACAAGCCTGGTGCTACACCGGGATAATCACGCCCCTCCATGTGGTGATGTAGCTCAGTCGGTTAGAGCATCGGATTCATAATCCGGGGGTCGGTGGTTCAAGTCCACCCATCACCACCAGCAATATCATGGAGTTACGGCCTGGCTTTCATAGGCTCTTGTGTTTTCCGGCGTTCCGTTCGTTAGAGGTATTCGATATGCACAATGCTCCCATCCTCCAATATCTGAAGCAGCATGGCCAGCATCTCGATGCAGAGATTGCTGTGGCGACCGGGATTCCGCTACAGAAGGTGCGACTTTCCTTGTCGGATCTTTCGGCACGTGGCGAAATCTCCCAGTGCAGTGTAACCCGGTTCAATGACGGTAAACCCTTTGTGGGGACGCTTTGCCGGGTTGCGGGATCCATTCCCCCTTCGACTCCTGGCCGGAAACCCGGCGCAAAATCCTGAATTGCGTTTACCGAGAGTTCCCATGACCACTACCCCAACCACCGCCTACTGTTATCACTGCGGCAAGCATCATCCCATCGAGGAAATGCGCCAACTTGCAACCAAGACCGGCAAGCGCTGGCGCTGCATCAAGAGTATCGAGGCCACGAAGCAGGGACGCACCGAGCGCGATGCTTTTGGCAAGCGGGTTACTGCAAATAACAAATCGGAATCCCAAAGCAAGGCACGGATTACCCTGAACGTCGCTGGGCAGTAGTCAGACACGGTCGACAAAAAAGGGGGGCGGCACAACGTGCCGCCCCCCTTTTTTGCGTGAACTGCGGAGTTATTGTTCAGTGCAACCCGGCGATGTAGTCGGCAACCGCGCGGATTTCGGCATCGGTCATCTTGAGGGCGATCATCTGCATCATCTTGTTGGGATCGTTGGCGCGTTCGCTGACGCGAAAAGTTTTCAACTGGGCTTCGATGTATTCGGGATGCTGGCCGCCAATACGCGGAAA
>CAIYZZ010000404.1 GCA_903930805.1 uncultured Rhodocyclaceae bacterium
CGGCAAAGGCGGCATCCAGATGGACGGGATTGTGGTCGCCGGAAACTGTGGCGAACATCTCGATATCTTGCTGCGTGACGGTCTTGCTGCTTTCGGCAGTTTGGCCGACGGCCAGGGTTTCGACAGACAGGGGTTCGACGGACATTAGGTTTCCTTGGAGTCGGTAGGTGATGGGTATTGTTACAGTCGCGCTGCGAGGATGCCGGAGATTTCGGCGTCTGTCAGCATGATCGGATTGGTCTTCATGCTGCTGCCACGGCTATTGGCCACGATACGTGGAAAGTCGGCGCTGGCGATACGGCAGGCCGCGAGGCGGGGCAGGGCGAGTTTCTCTTGCCACTGTTGCAGCGTGGCGACGAGGAAGCCGCGCGCATCCTTGCCGCTCAGCCCCTTCTGCATGGCGAAGCGGCGGCCGATCTCGGCGTATTTTGGCAAGGCGGGATTGTCGGGCTCGCGCGCTTCCATCGCCGCGATATTCACCGCCGTCGCCGCTGCAACCAGCGTGCCGCAGGCCACGCCATGCGGAATCGGAAAGAAGGCGCCGAGCGGTGCGGCGAGACCATGGACGGAGCCCAAGCCGGTTTGCGCCAGGCAGATTCCTGACATGAGCGAGGCGTAAGCCATCTTTTCACGAGCTTCCGCAGACTGTTCGGTGTAGAGCGACAGCAATGAATCCTTTACCGCCATGATGCCTGAGCGTGCCAACGCGTCTGTCAGCGGGTTGCTGCGTATTGATACGAATGATTCCATCAATTGCGTAAAGGCATCCATGCCGTCAGCGGCGATCAGGTGGGGCGGGCAGGTATCGATCAGATCGGGATCGACGATGGCCCATGCCGCCACCAGCTTGTCGTCGCGAAAGGATTTCTTGAACTGCCCGTCGAGCGAGAGCACGGCGTTTTTCGTTGCCTCGGATCCGGTGCCCGCCGTGGTCGGTACGGCGATGAAGGGGGTAGCCGGTCCCTTGTAGGGCAGTTCCGGCCCAACGCCTTCGAGATGATCCAGCACCGAATTGCCGGGCTTGAGCAGGCCGGCGATGGCCTTCGCCGCATCGAGTGCACTGCCGCCGCCGATGCCGATCACCGCGTCGAAATCATCGCCACGCAATGCCGCAATGGTGGCATCGATCAAGGCTGGCGCTGGTTCGCCGGCGATCTTGACGATTTCCCAGCGGCAGTCGCGCTGCCGCAGTGCGTCGAACAGCCAGGGCGCATGCGACGATTCGAGAAAACTACGCGCGCCGGTAACGACAAGCAACTGCCGGCCATAAGCGGCGGCGATATCAGGCAGCTTTTGCAGGACGCCGCTGCCGAATTCAATGCGCGGCAGACGGGCGATGGAGAAGGCAGTGATCATGCGGGGCTCAAGTGCGGGGCTCAAGTGGCGAAAAGACCGGTTGCTCGGGTATTATCGCCCTAACGATCAAGCCTGAAAGGGAGAAAAATGTCCGCCACTCAAGAATTGACAAGCGCCAAGCAATATCCTGCCACCCTCGTGCGCTCCGAGCGCATCACTCCGGAGAGTTCCACCGAGGATGTGCGCCACCTGGTGTTTCGCCGCGACGACCTGTCATTCTCGGCCAAGATGGGTCAGTGCATCCGCGTCATGGCACCGGGCCAGTACGGCAACAAATATCATCCGCGCCTGTATCTGGTGGCCGACAACGATGTCGTGCAGGACGGCGCCGTGGAGTTCGCGATCTGCGTCAAGCGCCATAGTTACATCGATGACTTCAACGGCGAACGTTACCAGGGTATCGCTTCCAACTATCTTTGCGACCTGAAGGTTGGCGACCGCGCTGAATTCACTGGCCCCTTCGGTTATCCCTTCGAGGTGCCGACCAACCGCAAATCTGGCATCCTGATGATCGGCATGGGTACCGGTATCGCCCCCTTCCGCGCACTGATCCGCCTGATCTACGAAAAGATCGGCAGTTGGGATGGCAAGGTGCGCCTGTTCTACGGTGCGAAGACCGGCCTCGAAATGCTCTACATGAACGACGAGAACAAGGACCTGGCGCAATACGTCTATCAGCCGACCTTCAAGGCTTTCCAGGCGGTCAGTCCGCGCCCGGCCTTCGATGTGCCGGTAGAACTGGACAAGGCGCTGGCGCAGAATGCCGCCGAAGTCTGGGAAATGATGCAAAGCCCCGATACTCACGTCTATCTTGCCGGTGTGAATGACATGCTGGCCCGCGTCGAAAAAACGCTCGCAGAAATCGCCGGTTCCACCGCTATCTGGGAAGAG
>CAIYZZ010000405.1 GCA_903930805.1 uncultured Rhodocyclaceae bacterium
CAACGCGCCATGGGTGAAGTCCGCGCTCGCTTTGGCCATGCCTATCCCGGCTGCGCGCTCGACGGCGAGCTCGCGCTGCCCGGCCGGGGCGTCACCGCGCTGTTCGGGCCTTCCGGCTCGGGCAAGACCACACTCCTGCGTTGCATCGCCGGTCTGGAACATGCAGCGATGGGCCAACTCTCGATAGACGGCGAGGTCTGGCAGGATGAATCAGGCTTCCTGCCGACGCACCGGCGCCCTATCGGCTATGTATTTCAGGAAGCCAGCCTGTTCCCCCATCTCAGCGTGTGTGGCAACCTCGACTTCGGCATCAAGCGCTGCGGATGCCGTCCTGCCAGCACCGACTTTTCCCACATCGTCGATCTGCTCGGCATCGGTGCGCTGCTTGAGCGCAAACCCGGGCACCTGTCCGGCGGTGAACGCCAGCGCGTCGCCGTCGCCCGCGCCCTGCTCACCGCCCCGCGCCTGCTGCTGATGGACGAACCGCTCGCCGCGCTCGATCTGGCGCGCAAGAACGAGATCCTGCCCTACCTCGAACGCCTGCACGACGAGCTGGAAATTCCCGTGCTCTACGTCAGCCATGCCCCCGACGAAGTGGCGCGCCTGGCCGACCACATCGTCGTCATGGAGGGCGGCCGCGCCGTGGCGCAGGGACCGCTGCTTGACGTACTCGCGCGCATCGACCTGCCCACCCTGTCAATGCGCCTCGGCGAGGATGCCGGCGTCGTGCTCGACGGAACGGTCATCGAACGCGACGAAAACTGGCAACTGGCAAGCATCGGCTTTGCGGGCGGCGCCGTCTGGGTGCGCGATGGCGGCCACCCGCTTGACCACCACGTGCGGGTGCGCATCCTCGCTCGCGACGTCAGCATCGCACTGGCGCCTCAGCACGACTCCAGCATTCTCAACACCCTGCCCGCGCAGGTCGTCGAACTCGCCGACGACGCCCATCCGGCGCTGACACTGGTACGACTACAGGTCGGCGCGTCTCCGATCGTCGCGCGCGTCACCCGCCGCTCGGCCTGCGGGCTCGATCTCAAGCCGGGTCAGGCTGTCTGGGTGCAAATCAAGGCCGTGGCACTGATCGGGTGAACAACATGAACATCGACTTCGCCACCCACGCCGACCTGCCGGTCATGGCCGACCTGCTGCACGAACTCTTCACCCTGGAATCCGATTTCAAGCCCGAGCGCGACAAGCAGCTGGCCGGGCTGCGGATGATTCTCGACAATCCGGATCTCGGTCGCCTCTTCGTGCTGCGCATCGACGGTTGCGTTACCGGAATGGCCAACGCCCTGATCACCGTCAGCACGGCGCTGGGCGCGCCGGTCTTGTTACTGGAGGATGTGATCGTGAGCGCTGCCTATCGCGGCAACGGTCATGGTCGAAGGCTGGTCGAACATGTGTTCGACTGGGCGCATGAGCAGGGCATGGCACGCGTCACGCTACTGGCAGACCAGGGCAACACCCCGGCCCTCGCCTTCTATGAGCGGCTTGGCTTCGAAAAGTCGGCGATGGCGGTACGGCGCAAGGCTCTTTAGCAGAGACGCCATCGTCGCCTATAAAGTCACTCGCGTGCCTAACTCCACTACCTGATTGGGTGGCAGTTTGAAGAAGTCGGCCGCCGTGCTCGCATTGCGGTGAAGCGTCGCGAAAATCTTCTGGCGCCAATAGGGCATGACGACGCCGCTACGGATGACCACGGTTTCGCGGCCAAGAAAATACGAGGTAGTCATCGGGTCCAGATCCAGCCCGTGCCCGACACATCCCACGAGAGCCGCCGGCACATCCACATCGTCCATGAACCCGAAATGCAAGGTCACGCGAATAAAGCGCAGGCCAAGCTGATCGACGCGGGTTCGCTCGGCTTCCGCCACGCGCGGTACCGGGAGTATCGACACCGTCGTCAGCACGACACGCTCGTGCAGCACCTTGTAGTGCTTGAGGCTGTGCAGCAGCGCATGCGGCACATGATCCGGATAGGGCGTCAGGAAGACCGCCGTGCCCGGCACCGTAACGGTATCGGGTGTTTCCACGGCAGAGATGAAATCCTTGAGCGGCAGCGCCTGGGTATCGAGCCGCTCGCCGAGCAGTTGCCGCCCCGCCTTCCACGTCGTCAGCAGCAGGTAGGCAAAACCGCCGAACACCAGCGGGAACCAGCCGCCGTCGAAAATCTTGGTCGAGTTTGCAGCCAGGAAGGTCAGGTCGAGCAGCAGCAGCGCGCCAAAAACGGCGGTGGCGCTACCGCGTCCCCAGCCCCACTGATGGCGAGCCACCAGGTAGGCGAACAGACTGGTGATGATCATGGTGCCGGTCACGGCAATGCCGTAGGCCGCCGCCAGATTGGTCGACGATTTGAAAGCCAGTACCAACGCCACCACGCCGACAAGCATCAGCCAGTTCACGCCTGGCATGTAGATCTGCCCCATCTGGCTGCTCGACGTGTGCAGCAGATCCATGCGCGGTGCGTAACCGAGCTGGATGGTCTGATGGGTAATCGAATAGACACCGGAGATCACGGCCTGCGAGGCGATCACCGTCGCTGCTGCCGCCAGCACGACCAGTGGGATCAGGAACCAGTCTGGCGCCATCAGGTAAAAGGGGTTGCGGATGGTTTCGGGATCAGCGAGCAGCAGCGCGCCCTGGCCGAAGTAGTTGAGTAGCAGCGCCGGTAACGCGAGGCCAAACCAGGCCAGCCGGATCGGCTGGCGACCAAAATGCCCCATGTCGGCATAGAGCGCCTCGGCGCCCGTCAGTGCAAGGAAGACACTGCCCATGGCGAGGAAGCCCAGATGGGGATCGGCAGCGAGAAAAGCCAGCGCATGGCCGGGCCACAGCGCCGCCAGCACCGTCGGATTCTTGATCACCTGAAGCAAACCGAGCGTCGCCAATGCGACGAACCAGAATGCCATGATCGGGCCGAAGGCGACACCGACCTTGGCCGTACCGTGATACTGGATGGCAAACAGGCCGACGAGGATGGCGATGGTAAGCGGCACGATATAGGCCGAAAAGAGCGGGGTGACCACCTCCAGACCCTCGACGGCGGAGAGCACGGAGATTGCCGGGGTAATAATGCCATCGCCGTAAAACAGGGCCGCGCCGAACAGGCCCAGCATCACCACGCCGCGCCGGGTTCGCCCTGTCACGCCGGGATCGGACAGCACGCGCGCCATCAGCGCCATGATGCCGCCTTCGCCCTTGTTGTCGGCGCGCAGGATCAGCACCACATACTTCAGCGAGACCACGATCATCAGCGACCAGAACACCAGCGAAAGGATACCCAGCACGTTGTCCGGCGTGATCGGCACCGGGTGATGTTCGTTGCCAAAGACCTCCTTGAGGGCATAGAGCGGGCTAGTGCCGATGTCGCCATAAACGACGCCAAGAGCGGCAAGGGCGAGGGCTGCGGTGCTGTCTTGCTGGGCAGTGTGGGTCATTCCGGCAACTCGGGTAGCTGAAAGCGGTAACCGACCCCGGTTTCGGTCAGCAGGTAGTACGGGCGCGCCGGATCGGCTTCGAGCTTGCGCCGCAGGTGGCCGATATAGATACGCAGGTAATGGCTGCGCTCGGCATGGCCCGGCCCCCAGACTTCGCGCAGCAACTGACGCTGGGTCAGCACACGCCCGGCGTTGGCGAGCAGCACGCCGAGCAGGCGATACTCGATGGGCGTCAGCGTCACGACCGCACCTGCGCGCTCGACCAGGCGGTGCGCACGGTCGACGCGTACCTCGCCGAAGCAGATGACCGCATCGTCGGCATCGGGCGTCCGGCGCCGCAGCAGGGCGCGCACC
>CAIYZZ010000406.1 GCA_903930805.1 uncultured Rhodocyclaceae bacterium
ACCGGGGTGTCCGGTGCCAGCCCTCACCAACTGATCCTAATGCTTTACGATGGGGCGATTCATGCATTGGGTTTGGCTACTCAGGGAATACGGGATGGGGACATCCCCAAAAAAGGGCGCGCCATTTCGAATGCGATCGACATCATTTCTCAAGGCCTGCAGTCTTCTTTGAAACTCGACGAAGGAGGAGATTTAGCCGAAAGGTTGTATAGCCTTTACGACTACATGTGCAATCGTCTGCTTTTCGCCAACCTCAAGAACGACCTGGCAGCCATTGAAGAAGTTAGAGGCCTCTTGATAGACCTTAGAGGCGCTTGGGGTGAAATACAAAGCGATACCCCTGCTTCTCCCGGTAACGGAGTCGCAAGCTGATGACTATGATGTTGCCAATGCCTGCCCAGATCGAGATCTACGAACAGATGAGTACGCTCTCCACCCGCATGGTGGAGGCGGCGCGTGCCAATGATTGGGAACAATTGATAGATCTCGAACATGCCGTATCGTCGCTGCGCGAAACCTTGGTTAATGAGGCTGACATTAGTTCCGCCAAACCAGAAGAAGTCGAAAAAAAGCGCCACCTGATCCAGTGCATTCTCAGGGATGATGCCGAGGTGCGTCGCCATACCGAGCCCTGGATGGAACATGTCCGAAGCTTCCTGAGTGGCAATGCGCGCCAGCGGCAAGTCGACCAGGCTTACGGCGCGGGCGGCTAGTCCGTTTTGCCGCGTGCGTCGGCATTTGATGATTGATAACGCATGGCGCTGATCCCCTCCGATGTCGGCATCCGTATGCGTTTGCAGAACGAAGCGAGCCTGCTGCAGCCGCTTTCGCCTGTCCACGAGATCCCCTCCGACCTGCCGGAGTTACGCACGGGACAATTCTTCTCGGCGCGCATTCAGGAAGTTCTGCCCGACAACACCTACAAGGCCCTGGTCGCAGGCAAACAGCTGACGCTGCAACTTCCCGAGGGAGCGAAACCGGGGGATCAACTCGAACTGGTGGTGATCGATCGCTCGGCGAAGGTAGTGATCGCCAAGCAGGTGGAAGGTGCTGCCCTGGCTGCTGCCGAAACGGGACCCTACCCGTTCGCCAAATTCAGCCCGGCGGCACGCATGATTGGCAACTTGTTGCCGGCTGAGGGCACGGCACCGCCACCGGCACAGTTGAATCGCGGCCAGCCGCTGCTGGCGCAGCCACCCCAGGCGCAAGGTGCCGCCGTCCTGCTGGCACCGACGCTGGAAAAAGCGGTAACGCAGAGCGGCATGTTCTATGAGTCGCACCAGGCACAGTGGGTAACCGGC
This sequence comes from uncultured Rhodocyclaceae bacterium, assembly GCA_903930805.1. Classification (GTDB taxonomy): domain Bacteria; phylum Pseudomonadota; class Gammaproteobacteria; order Burkholderiales; family Rhodocyclaceae; genus Sulfuricystis. The sequence goes on from CAIYZZ010000406.1 coordinate 1,302, forward strand.
AAGTTACCGCTGGCGCAACTGCTGCAAGAGCCTCAGGGACAAATGTCGCAACCGCAGGCGTTTGTGCTGGCAGCGCAGGAACGTCTGGCGGCATCTGCTCAGCCATTAGTCAGGGACGATACGCAAACGCCGACCGCCAAAGGAACCGCACCAGAGCACGCACCGGCAGAGTCAGCGCGCCAGCTGGTGGCGACGGCGACCAACACTGCCGCGAATGTCCCGCAGGCTTCTCTGGCAGGCGGGGGTGAAAAAGTCGGCGCTGGCGGGACGGCAAACAATCCAACGCAGGCCACCCCACTGTCGCAGCAGGTACCCGATGAACTACGCCCCCTCGTGCAACAGCAACTCGAGGCCGTGGCGACGCAGCGCATGTTCTGGCATGGCGAAGTCTGGCCGCAGCAGCCGATGGATTGGGAAATTGAAAGGGATGGCCGCCGTGAAAGCCGTGGTGGCGAAGAGGATGGGGCCGACTGGCGCACCGCACTTTCGCTCACCACGCCGCGTCTCGGGCGAATAGACGCCAAGCTGCAACTGGCCACCAACGGCGTGCGCATCACGCTGGCGACGCCCTACGGTGCCAGCGCGGCCGATCTGCGCGATGCGGCACCGAAGCTTGCCGAGGCGCTGGCTGCTGCTGGCGTGCCTTTGCTGGCGCTCAACATAAAACACGAAGATGAGTTCTCTGCCGGGCAAGGCTGAGCGCGGCGGCAGTGGCGCGCGCGCACTGGCCGTAGCGCTGAAATATGCGCCAGGCGACAGTGCGCCCAAGGTCGTCGCCAAGGGGCGCGGGCTGATTGCCGATGAGATCATTTCGCGCGCCCGCGAGCATGGTGTGTATGTGCATGAGTCGCCTGAGTTGGTCACGCTGCTGTCGGAGATTGATCTCGACGACAGCATCCCCCCTGCCCTGTATATCGCCGTAGCCGAACTGCTGGCCTGGCTCTATCAGGTGGAACAGAAAGGCGTCAGCCCGGCACTTCCTCCCGACGGGGTAGCACCGAAGGAATAAAATTGGCGCTCACCGATCACCACCATGACCGACCCAGCGACCGCCTCCACTTCTCCCGCAAATTCTCCCGCCGTTCTCGAACAGGGTGAATACGACCATTTCATGCTGCGCACACCGGCCGAGGTCGTGCTGGTGCTGCGCGGTCTGTGTGAGCATGTATCGCAGATGACGGTTTTCTTCAACGAAGGCCACGACATGCTGCTGACGACGCTGGCGCATGTGGCGGAAGATCATCTCGTGCTCGACTACGGCCCCAGCAGCGAGATGAACCGCAAGGCGCTGGAGGCAGAGAAGCATTTTTGCGTGACCACACTGGAAAAAGTGCGCGTGCAATTCATCCTGCGTGGTTTTACGCAGGTGGAGCACGAGGGTCGCCCTTCTTTTCGCTGCGCACTGCCCAACGAAGTTCTGCGCTTGCAGCGGCGCGAGTTTTATCGACTCATGACACCCCTCGTCCGCCCACTGATATGCATGATGCCGCTCCCCATGCCGGACGGCGGCCTACATATGCACGAGGCACATGTCTTCGACATCAGCGGCGGCGGCATGGGCATCTCGGCACCGCCCGAAGGCACCTCGTTCGCTGCGGAGATGACGTTTCCCAACTGCCGCATCGAGTTACCAGAAATCGGTTTTGTCACCTGCACATTGAAGGTGCGCAGCGTTTTCGAAGTCACCCTGCGCAGCGGTACCCATGTACGACGGGCGGGCAGCGAGTTTGTCAAACTGCCGGGACCGATGATGACGCTGATCCAGCGTTACATCATCAAGGTGGAGCGGGAACGAAAGGCGCGCGAGACTGGAATGGGTTGATGCGGGGCCTGGGGTCAGACCGGCATGTTCATCACATCCTGATAGGCCGTGACGAGCTTGTTGCGCACCTGCACCATCTGCTGGAACGAGAGGCTGGCCTTTTGCAGGTTGATCATGACGTCCTGCACGCTGACATTGCTATCGCCACTGGCGAAATTTTGCGTCATTTGCTGGGCGGACTGCTGCGCCGAGTTGACCTGATCGATCGCCGACTTGAGGGCCAAGCCGAAATCGGCACCCTCTGCGCCTTGCGCCGCAGCCGCAGGCTTGCCGTGTGCCACAGCGCTTGCGGCGCGTAGTTCAGAGAGCATTTGTTCGAGGTTGCGAGTGTCGATGGCCATGGTCATGTTCCGGTCGCCGTAAATGGCGTTCAGTCTTTTATAGCAAAGTGCGTGCCGAAAGCCAAGCTTCACTCATCATTTTCGCCATCATTGAAGAACCCCTCCTCGCGATACTGCTTGAGCTTGTAGCGCAGGGTGCGTTCTGAAATGCCCAGCAGTTCGATGGCCTTCTTGCGCGAGCCACCCACCTTGGCGAGCGTTTCGAGAATGTGCTGCCGCTCCAGATCTTTCATGTTGGCCGGAATCCCTTGCGGGACAAAGAGTTGCGATGGTTGCGACGGCACCTCCGATGCAAAAGTCGGCGCTGGCGGTACGGCGACTGAGGATGGAGCCGCAAACGCGGCAGCCAGCGTAGAGGTCGCAGGCACCTCACCGGCAGCCGTGGGCAACAGCAGGTGCTCGGTTTCGATGATGTCGCCGGGTGCGAGAATCAGTGCGCGCTGCATGGCATTTTCGAGTTCGCGCACGTTACCCGGCCAGGGATGTGCGGCAAGTTTTGCCGCTGCCCCAGCGCCAATTTTCGCCACGCGACCGAGTCGCGCACCATGCAGGGCCAAAAAGTGCCGCGCCATCGGCACGATGTCGCCCGAGCGTTCGCGCAGGGACGGAATGGCGAGGGGGAAAACATTGAGCCGGTAAAACAGGTCTTCACGGAAACGTCCGGCCGCAACTTCCATTGTCATGTTGCGATTGGAGGTGGCGAGCACACGAATATCCACCGGCACCGGTTTCTTGCCGCCCACGCGTTCGACTTCGCGCTCTTGCAGCACGCGCAGCAGTTTCGCCTGCAAGCCAAGTGGCATTTCAGAAATTTCGTCGAGTAGCAGGGTGCCGCCGTCTGCCTGCTCGAACTTGCCGGCCTGGGCGTTCTGCGCGCCAGTAAAGGCACCCTTCTCGTGGCCGAAGAGCGTGGCTTCGAGCAGCGTGTCGGGAATTGCCGCACAGTTGATGGCAACGAAGGGTCCCTTGGCACGTTGTGACTGTTCGTGGATATAGCGGGCGAATACTTCTTTGCCGGTGCCCGATTCGCCGGTGAGCAGTACGGTGGCATCGGTTCTGGCCACGCGCGCCGCCAGAAGCAGCACTTCGCGTGTTCGCGCGTCGGCCGCCACCACACCTTCGGCAGCAGGCGGAACGGCATAACGCTCGATCTGATCAAGCAAGGCTTTCGGCTCGAAGGGCTTGAGCATGAAATCGCAGGCGCCGCCACGCATCGCGGCCACGGCTTTGTCGACGTCGCCAAAGGCGGTCATCAACAACACCGGCAGACCGGGCTTTTTCAGGCGGATTTCGCCCAACAGTTGCAGACCGTCCATCGGTGCCATGCGCAGGTCGGAAACGACCATCTGGAAAGCCTCGCGGTCGAGCAGCGCAAGCGCTGTCGGACCACCGTCCGCCCCGCTGACGCGGTAGCCGGCGGCTTCCAGCGTGATCAACAACGCATCGCGCAGGGCATCATCGTCCTCGACGACCAGGATGTTCATGGGGGATTGCGCGGCGGATTTCGCAGCTGAGTTTATGGGTGCTTGGACCATCAGTTCGACTCCAGGGAATTTTCATCGCCCATGTTACGCGTGCCACGGCTGACAGTGAGCACGAATTCGGTGCCGGCGCCATGGGCGGATTCAACATCGATGCCGCCGCCATGGGCGCGCGCCACGCCACGGGCGATGGCGAGTCCCAATCCGGTACCTTCGGCGCGGGTAGTGAAAAATGGCTGGAACAAGCGGGCAACGACATCAGGCGGCATACCGCGCCCGTTGTCACGAATGCGAAAAGCCAGCCGCTCGTCGGTGGCATCCACACCCAGACTGACGCACCCACCCTCCGCGACAGCCTGTAGAGCGTTCTCGAGCAAGTTGGTGAGCGCCCCGGCGAGCGCCTTGCGGTTGCCGGTAATGGCCAACCCCGCAGGTGCCGGGGTCAGCGCAAACTCGACGCCACGGGCGCGGGCGAGCGGCTCGAAAGTGTGCGCCAGTTCGCCCAGCAATTCTTCGACAGCAAAGCTTTCGCGCCCGAGCACCTCGCCGCGCGCAAAGAGCAGCATGTCCTGGATCAGGTGTTCGAGATGTTTGAGGCGCCCGACGGTCTTTTGCGCGATGCTGATGCGGGTGGCCTCGGGCATGTCCGGGTTTTCGAGATTACCGGCATACAGCAGCGCGGCTGCCAGCGGTGTGCGCAACTGGTGCGCCAGTTGTGCCGCCATCTCACCCATCGCCGCCAGACGTTCGTGACGTTCGGCCTGCATCTTGAGCTGGTGCGCCCCGGTGATGTCATGCAGCAGGACAATGCGACCACCGCTCGAATCCGGCGCCGTCATGCTCATGGCGACGCGATGCTCGCCAGCCTGCATTTCACCGGCGGTGTCGGTTGGGCGCAGGCAGACCGCTTCAATGTTGCCCCAGGCCATGCCGAGCGCGGGGGTGCCCAGCAAATGATCGGCAGCGGGATTGGCGACATCGAGCCGGCCTTCGCGATCAAGCACCACCACGCCCGCCGGCAGAGCTTCGAGCAGGCGTGTTAGGCGATCGGTAAGTGCCGCCTTTTCCTGATACTGCTGACGCAATGCGCCATTGGCAGCTGCCAGTTCACCGGTGAGCGCCTCGACCTGGCGCTCGAGCGTGCCATAAGCAGTCGACAGTTCCTCGGAGACCTGGTTGAACAACCGGAAGGCTTCGGCCAGACGTGCCGGGTCCGTGGGTATTTCGATGGTGGGTACGGAGGGCACGGGGTCGGTTACATTCATAAGGTGAGGATGTTCGCAAAAAGTTGGTTTCAACGGTACGGTGAATAAGCGGTAAAACAATACCTGAAATAGCGGCAATTTTTGCCGCTGCTTGCAGGAACCCCTCTTGCTAGGGCAAGCCACAATCCGTCAGCGTTTAATCGGACCGCGAAAATATGGCAGATCAGGCAACGGCAATGCCGGCCTCCCCTTTCAACCTGGAGATGCTCTCCCGTCTCAATGCGCGCCAGAAGCTTGGTGCGATGGCGGTGATCGCGTTCGCCATCGCCCTCTTGGTCGGTGCCTGGCTCTGGACGAAGGATCCCCCCTACGGCGTACTGTTCGCCAACCTCTCCGATCAGGATGGCGGCCAGATCGTCACCCTGCTGCAGCAGCAGAACATCCCCTACAAATACTCGGATCGCGGCGGCGCGATCATGGTCCCGGTGGGGCAGGTGCACGATGTGCGCCTGCGTCTGGCATCGCAAGGTTTGCCGAAAGGCGGGCTGATCGGCTTCGAGGTGATGGAAAACCAGAAGCTCGGTATCAGCCAGTTCGCCGAGCAGATCAACTACCAGCGCGGCCTCGAGGGTGAGTTGGCGCGTTCGATCCAGACACTCGGCGCCGTGCGCGCCGCCCGCGTGCATCTGGCGATTCCCAAGCAGACCGCCTTCCTGCGCGATGAGTTGAAGCCCTCGGCATCGGTACTGGTCAGCCTGCAAGCCGGCCGCACGCTCGACGGCGCGCAGATCGCCGGCATCGTGCATCTGGTGTCGTCTTCCGTGCCACAACTCAGCCCAACCAGCGTCAGCGTGATCGACCAGGATGGCAACCTGATCTCGCAGAAAAACGATTCCGCCAAAAATGCCGGGCTGGACGCCAACCAGCTCAAGTATGTGAAGGAAGTGGAGACGCAATATCAGCGGCGCGTCGAGGCCATCCTCGAGCCTCTGGTCGGCAAAACCAACTTCCGCGCCCAGGTAGCGGCCGAAATCGACTTTTCGCAAATCGATCAGGTCGCCGAATCTTACAAACCCAATCCAATTCCGGAAACTGCCATCCGCAGCCAGCAGGCAGCCGATTCTGGCGTGGGCAATCCGCCCGCCGTCGGCGTGCCGGGTGCGCTCACCAACCAACCGCCTGTGCCGGCGACCGCACCGATCACGAATCCGCAGGTGGGCGGGGCGGGCGGGGGCGGCAACCTGAACAACAATTACACGCGCAGCACTACCATCAACTACGAGGTGGACAAGACCGTGCGGCATACGCGGGGCGGGCCGGGCGAGATCAAGCGCCTCTCGGTCGCCGTGGCGGTCAATCACAAGAGAGGCGCGGAAAAGGACGGCAAGCCGGGCAAGGCGACTCCGCCCACGGCCGAAGAATTGAAGCGCATCAATGACCTGGTGCGCGAAGCTGTGGGCTTCAGCCAGAGTCGCGGCGACTCAATCAATGTCGCTGCCGCCAGCTTCGTGGCACCCGAACCTGAAGTCATAGCAGAGTTGCCGTTGTGGAAGGATCCGGCCTTGATCGCCTTTGCGAAGGAGATGGGGCAGTATCTGGTTTTCGCCATCATCGCCTTCCTGATCTGGTCCAAGTTACTCAAGCCCATGTTTGAAATGTTGGCGGCAGCGGCACACCGTGTCGAAGCCGAGGAAAATGCGGCAGCGGAACTCGCGGAGGAAACCGCAGACGGCCACCACGCACGGCGCGGTCCATCGTTCGATGAGAAACTCAAGGAGGCGCGGGATGTAGCGCACAAGGAGCCGAAGCTGATCGCCGAACTGGTCAAGGAGTGGATGGGTGCCGGGGGGACCTGAAGACGGGCTCGAGAAGAGTGCCATGCTCCTGCTTTCGCTCGGCGCGGATGCGGCATCGGAAGTTCTCAAGCACCTCGGCCCGCGCGAGGTGCAAAAGCTCGGCCATGCCATGGCCGGCATCCGCTCGGTGCCGCGCGACAAGGTTGAAGAACTGATCGGCGAATTGCACGAGCACACGGCCAAGGGCTCGCCGCTGTCGGCCGACGAAGACATGATCCGCTCGATGCTCACCAAGGCGCTGGGCGACGACAAGGCCGCCAACCTGATCGGACGCATTCTGCAAGGTGGCGACACCGCCGGCATCGAGAGTCTGAAATGGATGGATGCCGCCACGGTATCCGACCTGATCAAGAACGAGCACCCGC
>CAIYZZ010000407.1 GCA_903930805.1 uncultured Rhodocyclaceae bacterium
CGAGGCGCAGGCGGCGGTGCGCATTGAAGGCGCGTGGCCGCGCATCCTTGCCCGCCAGGATGAACTGCTGCGCCTGCTGCAAAACCTGGTCGGCAACGCCCTCAAGTTCCGCGTCGAAGGTCGCCCGCCGGTAGTCACCCTTACCAGTGAAGTCAGTGATGGACACTGGCACCTGTGTGTCGCCGACAACGGCGTTGGCATCCTGCCTGACCAGATCGGTCGCCTGTTCCAGGTCTTCCAGCGGTTGCAATCACGCACCGCCTTTGAGGGCACCGGCATCGGTTTGGCGCTGTGCCGCAAGATCGCCGAGAACCACGGCGGGCGCATCTGGGCCGAATCGGCGGGCGAGGGCATGGGCAGTCGCTTTTGCGTGGAAATCCCTCTGCCGCAGGAAAACAGAACATCATGAACCAGCGTTCCTCTCTCGCCGATTGGCTGCACGAAATCGTTTTCAGTGTGCACCTGCGCGTGCCGCTGCTCATCGTGGCATTTCTGGTGCCGGTCAGCTTCTTCAGTTTTCTGTTGTTCCACACGCTTGCCGAGCTGATCTCCATCATCATCGCCACCAGTGCCTTCATCGTGGCCTGGAACACCCACGCGTTCTCGCGTAACAACGTTCTGTTTTTTATCGGCACCGGCCTGCTCTGGCTGGGCGCGCTGGACCTTTTTCATACCCTGGTTTTCAAGGGCATGACTGTCTATCCGGGCGTCTCGGGGGGCAACCTGCCGACGCAGTTCTGGATTGGCACCCGCTACCTGACCGCGCTGATCCTGCTGGCCGCACCGCTGGCCGCCGCGCGCGCGCTTGACCGCCGGGTGGCGCTGGCCGGTCTTGGCGCCTGCGCAGTGCTGTTGTGGCTGTGGATCATGTCCGGCACCTTTCCCGATGCCTTTATTGATGGCCAGGGGCTGACTCCGTTCAAGATCATCAGCGAGTACATCATCATCGCCCTCTTCGCCGCCGCGCTGCTGCACATGCACCGCCGCCGCGCCGAATTCGACGACCGCATCCTGAAGCTGATCTCCGCATCGATCGTCACCTCCATGGTGGCCGATCTGGCCTTCACCTTCTACGTCAGCGTCTATGGGCTGTCGAATCTGGTCGGGCATCTCTTCAAGATCCTCGCCAACTGGTATATCTACGTCGCCCTGGTCGAATATGCGCTGGCCGAGCCCTTCCGCCTGATGGCTCATGCCGCCACCACCTACGACGCCATTCCCCAGCCGACAGTGGTCATCGACCACGACGGACTGATTCGCCAGACCAATTCTGCGGCGCGCCGGCTCATCGGCCTGGATGCCGACCAGTGCATCGGCCGATCCTGTCACGAACTGCTGCATCCGCAACACCTCGCCAGCGCCGACTGCGCGGCTTGCCGGCAGATCCGCACGGGCACGCCGTCCGGGCACATCGAGCTCGAAGATCCACAGCAGCGACGCTGGACTGAAATTACGCTGTCGCCGGTGACCTGGGGCAACCAGACCGCCGGCATGGTCCATGTCGGCCAGGACATCACAGCCCGAAAGCAGGCGATGCTGGGTCTGGCGCGTAGCCATGCCGATCTGCAACGCTTCGCCGAAGTCACCGCGCACCACCTGCAAGAACCGGCGCGGCGCATGGCCAGCTACGCCGAACGCCTGGACACACAACTGGCCGGCAAGCTTGACGACCCCGAAGCACGGTTGTCGCTCGATTTCATCGGCCAGCAGGCGCGCTACCAGCAAAACATGCTGAGCGATGTCGAGCGCTATCTGGCGGCCGATCAGCCGCGCGGCGCGCTTGTGTTGTCCGATGCACGCCAGACGGTCGCCGTTCTGCTGGCGCGGGCGCAAGACCGGATCAGCGCAGCCGGCGCCGAAATCACCGTGGGCGAATTGCCGCCGGCCTGGATCGACGCCCCGCGCCTGGCCGACCTGTTCGAGATCGTGCTCGACAACGCCCTGCAACATGGCACCGCGGAAAGTCGGCGCTGGCGGGACGGCACTCCAGCAGCGCCCGAGGTCGCCCCGCTGCACATCACGATCGACGGCGAACGCGTCGCCGCTTTGGTACGCTACCGCGTCAGCGACAACGGCCCCGGCATCGAAGAGCAATACCGCGAGCGCGTGTTCCGCGCCTTCGAGCGGCTGGAATCTGGCGGAGATGGCACCGGCATCGGCCTCGCCATCGTGCGCCGCATCGCCGAGAGCAGCGGCGGCCGCGCCTGGATCGAAGAAGCTCCGGGGGGCGGCTGCAGCGTGCTATTTGAATTATCGGCGGAGCGAAGCACATGAATACGGTGCCCCAAGACCGTATCGACACGGCTGCGGTGCGTCAGCCCCGCGCCCATCTCGGCGTGCTCGCTGCAGCTCTGCTGAGCCTGATGGCGATGCTCGCCTATTTCCTCTGGTCGGGCTATCGTGAGGTTGTGCATGATGCCGAAATCACCACGCAAAATTTGGTACTGGCGCTCGAGGCCCGCTTGCAGGGAACGTTGGCGCGTACCGATGCGGTGCTTGGTGAACTGGCGCATGACGCCACGCCGGCGCTGATGCAAAAGTCGGCGCTGGCGGCACGGCGTCACGAGGTATCGGCACGCATGGCCAGGCAGCTGGCGAACTTCCCGGATGTTTCTGGTACCTACTATTTTGATGTCGATGGCGACATGCTCTATTCCTCTGATCCCCAGGCACGCAGCAGCAATGTCGCGGATCGTCCGTTCTTTCGCCACCTGCGCGAACGATCGGACAATGCCCTGGAATTTTCCGATGCGCTGGTAGCACGTACCACCGGCCGGTTGTCCGTCGTCATCGCGCGGTGCATCAGAGACGAAGCCGGCCGTTTCCTGGGTGTCACCACCGCGCTGCTAGACCTGGAAATCCTTGACCAACTGCTAACTGCGATGAACGTCGGAGCGGACAGCACCATCGTCCTGCGTCGCAGCGACAACTTCAATCTGGTGACGCGCTATCCGCCGCTGCCTGAGCAGGGTATCGCGCCACTGGTAGCCGACAACCCCTTGCGCCTGCGCATCACCGCAGGTGAGCGTACCGGCACGCTGACCTACCGCGCGCAACAGGATGGCGTCGCCCGGCTGAGCAGCTTCAGAGTGCTCGAACAATATCCGTTTTACATGTACGTGGGCATTGCCCCGGACGAATACCTCGCCGGTTGGCACCAGCAGGTGGTCGCTGCTGGCGTACTGGCGGCAACGCTGCTGCTGTTATTTGGTTTTGCCGCCGTGCGCATGCTGCGCAACGATGCGCTGGTCGCGGCGGTGCAGCGCCAGATTCTCGAAAGCGAAGCGCGTCTGCACACCATCATCGAGAACGAGCCTGAATGTATAAAAATCGTCGATGCGCAGGGCCGATTGACGCAGATGAACCCGGCCGGGCTCGCCATGATTGAAGCCGACTCGGAAGAACAGGTGGTGGGACAACCTGTTTCGGCTGTCATTGCCCCCGAATACCGCTCGGCATTTGCCGAAATGCACCAACGGGTGCTCTCCGGCGAAACCGTGCAGATGGAATTTGAAGTGCAGGGACTCAAGGGCGGGCGCCGCTGGCTGGAGACCCACGCCGTGCCCATGCGGGAGAACGGAGAGACGGTGCACCTTGCCGTGACCCGTGACATCAGCGCCCGCAAACAGGCTGAGGCTGAACTGCTACGTTCCAACAGCGAACTCGAACAATTCAGCTACAGCATCTCGCACGACATGCGCCAGCCGCTGCGCATGATTTCCAGCTACCTGCAACTGCTGCAGAATGGACTGGGCGACACGCTGGATGCGGAGAAGCGCGAATATTTCAACTTCGCCATCGACGGTGCCCAGCGGTTGGACGCCATGCTCCGAGGCTTGCTCGATTATTCGCGCATCGGCCGCAAGGGCGAACCGCCAGTGTGGCTCGAGAGCCGCGCCGCACTCGACGAGGCGCTGCTGTTTCTGCGTCCGGCGATTGCCGAGGCGCAGGCGGCGGTGCGCATTGAAGGCGCGTGGCCGCGCATCCTTGCCCGCCAGGATGAACTGCTGCGCCTGCTGCAAAACCTGGTCGGCAACGCCCTCAAGTTCCGCGTCGAAGGTCGCCCGCCG
>CAIYZZ010000408.1 GCA_903930805.1 uncultured Rhodocyclaceae bacterium
ATTGCTATCGACAATGCACGACTATTTCAGCGGCTTGGTGCCGAGGAATCGCGCTTGCGCCTAGTGCTCGAGTCCGCCAGTGAAGCGATTTACGGTATTGACATGGAGGGTCATTGTACGTTTGTCAATCCCGCCTGCCTGCGGATGCTGGGTTACACCAGCGAACTTGAGCTGATCGGCAAGCTCATGCATGCAACGATCCATCACAGCCGTCCGAACGGCAGCCCCATCCCGTTGGCCGAATGCAAAGCGCATTGCTCGATACAAGAAGGCTGCGAGAGTCACGCCGCAGATGAGGTGTATTGGCGTCGAGATGGCAGCTCGTTTCCGGTCGAATATTGGGCCCACCCGCAGGTGAAGGATGGTCAGGTCAGTGGTGCGGTGATCACTTTCATCGACATCTCCGAGCGCAAAGCGAGCGCTGAAGCGCTCGAGCATCTGGCCTATTACGACCCGCTGACGCAACTTCCCAACCGCAGACTGATGTTGGATCGCCTGGGACAGGCGTTGACCAGTAGCGCACGGCACGACCGCTATGGTGCCATCATGCTGATGGATCTGGATAACTTCAAGGCCCTCAATGACACCAAGGGGCATGACGTCGGGGATCAGCTTCTGGTAGAGGTTGCGCTGCGTCTGGCGTCTGCCATTCGTCAAGGCGATACCGTGGCGCGCCTCGGTGGCGACGAGTTCGTGGTGATTCTGGAAGATCTTGACGCGACAGCGGCAGCCGCAATGCAGGCGGAGTATGTCGCGGTAAAGATTCAGGATCAGCTCAGGCTGCCTTATCAACTTAAAGTCAGGGAGAGCGACGGTGATCTGAATACCTATCACGTCCATCACTGCAGCTCGAGTATCGGTATTGCCCTATTTCAGGACCAGTCCGTTCCGGTGGATGAATTGATGAAACGTGCCGACACGGCCATGTACCAGGCCAAGGCTGCCGGTCGCGACACGCTGCGTTTTTTCGACCCGGAAATGCAGGCTACGGTTGCTGCGCGTGCGACCATGGAGGTCAATTTACGCAAGGCCATCGTTGGCGAGCAATTTCTTGTCTTCTATCAGGCCCAGGTTAATGCAGCCGGATGCGTCATCGGTGCTGAAGCACTGGTGCGCTGGCAGCACCCCGAACGTGGCTTGGTGTCGCCGGCCGAGTTCATTCCTCTGGCAGAAGAAACCGGGCTGATATTGCCACTCGGTCAATGGGTACTGAGAACTGCTTGCGCCCAGCTTGCCCTTTGGGCAGCAAGGCCGGAAACGGCACACCTCACTGTGGCCGTCAACGTCAGCGCCCGTCAGTTCAGTTTTCCCAACCTGGTCGAGGAGGTGCTGTCCCTGATCCAATACACCGGTGCTCCAGCAGGAAAGCTCAAGCTGGAACTGACCGAGAGTCTGCTGCTGGAAAATGCAGAAGACATCATTGCCAAAATGACGGTGCTGAAATCACATGGGGTGGGCTTCGCGCTGGACGACTTTGGCACCGGCTATTCATCGCTCTCCTATTTGAAGCGACTGCCGCTCGATCAATTGAAGATCGATCAGTCGTTTGTCCGCGACGTGTTCAGCGATTCGAACGATGCCGCCATTGCCCGTACCATCGTGGCGCTGGGTCAGAGCCTTGGCCTTGAGGTGATTGCCGAGGGCGTGGAAACCGAGGCGCAGCGAAGCTTCCTAGCCGACAATGGTTGCCTATCCTATCAGGGCTATCTTTTTAGCCGCCCTTTGCCACTCGCAGCATTCGAGGACTTTATAAATCATGAATAAACCACACAAATTGCGACTGGGCATTCCCAAAGGCAGCCTGCAGGACACCACCCAGAAACTCTTCATTCGTGCTGGTTTCGACCTGCGCATTTCGGGTCGCTCCTACTACCCAGACATCGACGATCCCGAGATCGAGTGCATCCTGATTCGCCCGCAGGAGATGGCTCGCTACGTGGGGCAGGGCATCATCGATTGCGCGATCACGGGGCTCGACTGGATTCTGGAAACCGGTGCTGACGTGGCAGAACTGGCCGATCTGCGCGCGCCCTGGCCCAATTACGGCGTGGTGCGCTGGGTGATGGCGGCCAAGGAGGATTCTCCTTTTCAGTCAGTGAAGGATTTGCAAGGCAAGCGTATCGCCACCGAGACGGTCGGCATGACCAGGCATTTCCTTGAGCAGCATGGGGTGAGCGCCGAGGTGGAGTTTTCTTGGGGTGCGACGGAAGTGAAGCCGCCGATTCTGGCCGATGCCATCGTCGATGTTTCGGAAACCGGATCTTCACTGCGCGCCAACAACCTCAAGGTGCTGCACGTCGTGCTGGAGAGCACGCCGCGCTTCATCGCC
>CAIYZZ010000409.1 GCA_903930805.1 uncultured Rhodocyclaceae bacterium
CCAACAGGTTATCGTCCATGACGAAGGCAACAGCGCGATCGGTTTCCAGCATGAGAAATGCGTCAGCGTGATCCTTGCCATAAACTTCCTTGAAGTCGATGCCCTTGCCCTTTTCGTGTGCGCGCATGAGTTGCACAGAAGTTGTACCGGTGGTCGTGGCGACAGGTTTGCCGTTCAGTTGTGACAGGCTGGTAATACCGGAGGATTTCTTGACCGCCATGCGCACGTTGGTGATGAAAGTCGTTGGCGCGAACGCGACCTGGTTTTGCCGTGTAACGTTGTTGGTGGTCGAGCCGCACTCAAGGTCGACGGTACCGTTGGTCACCAGTGGGATGCGGTTCTGCGAGGTCACGGCTTGGTGCGCCACCTTGAGATCCTTCAGTTCCAGCTTGGTTTTGACGGCGTCGATAATACGGTTGCAGATGTCGATGTGGTAGCCGATTGGCAGCTGTTTATCGTCGAGGTAAGACAGCGGATAGGACGACTCTCGAATGCCCATAGTGATCGATCCGGATTTCTTGATCTTGTCCAGAGTATCGGCCAACACAGATTGCGACAAAGCGAGCGCAGAAACGAGGGTCAAGCCAAAGGTGAGTGCTTTTTTCATTGAGTAAGTCTCTTGATGGCGGGGTCGGCAACTATATCGCTTCCGGCACGGTTGTGTTGGCTTCCTGTTGCTGCAGTGCCCACATCTGGGCGTAGGCACCACCGCGCTCGAGCAGGAAGCGATGGGCGCCGCGTTCAACGATACGCCCGCCATCGAGAACCAGAATCTCGTCGGCGTTCATCACTGTCGACAGGCGATGGGCGATGATCAGCGTGGTGCGCCCAATGGCGGCCTGCTCCAGTTCGGCCTGAATCGCTTTTTCGGTTTTGGAATCGAGGGCCGATGTAGCTTCGTCGAAAATCAGGATGGGCGGATTTTTAAGCAGTGCCCTCGCGATGGCGACACGCTGCTTTTCGCCACCCGACAGCTTCAACCCGCGTTCGCCGACACGCGTGGCATAGCCATCCGGCAGGCGTTCGATGAATTCCGCCAGGTGGGCGGCGCGAGCGGCCTCCTGCACTTCCTTGAAGCTGGCCGACGGCCGGCCATATTGAATGTTGTAGGCCAGCGTGTCGTTGAACAGTACGGTGTCTTGCGGCACGATACCGATAGCCGCGCGCAAGCTGGCCTGGGTCAGTTGGCGGATGTCCTGGCCGTTGATGCGAATCTCGCCGGTATTGACGTCGTAAAAACGGAACAGCAGTCGCGCCAAAGTGCTCTTGCCCGAGCCGCTGTGGCCGACGACTGCCACGCTGTGACCGGCGGGAATTTCAAAGCCGATCTCGTGCAGGATTGAGCGGCGCGCTTCATAAGCGAAATTCACGTTCTCGAAGCGCACAGCGCAGGCGCATGGTTCAAGCATGCGGGCGTCGGGGGAGTCCTGAACTTCTCGGTTCTGGTTCATCAGCGCAAACATGCGCTCGATGTCGGTCAGCGACTGACGAATCTCGCGGTACAACACACCGAGGAAGTTGAGCGGAATGTAAAGCTGGATCAGGAAGGCATTCACCAGCACGATGTCGCCGACCGTCATGCTGCCATCCTCCACGCCGATGGCGGCGCGCCACATCATCAGTGTTACGCCGACGGCGATGATGGCCGCCTGGCCGAGATTGAGCCAGGATAGCGAAAACTGGCTCTTGATCTGCGCTGCCTCCCATTTCTGCAGTTGCTCGTCGTAGCGGTCTTTTTCCCAGCCTTCATTGTTGAAATACTTGACGGTCTCGTAATTGATCAGACTGTCGACAGCACGCGTGTTGGCGGCCGAATCGATTTCATTCGCCTCGCGGCGAATATGTACGCGCAAGTTGGAGAGGATGATCGTGAAGATGACATACACCACCAGCGTACTGGTCGCGATGAGAAAAAAACTGGCCTCATAGCGGCTGGCCAGAATGCCCAGCACCAGCCCGACTTCCACCAGCGTCGGCAGGATCGAGTAGATCGTGTAGCTGATCAGCGAACTGACGGCGCGCGTGCCGCGCTCGATATCGCGTGTCAGACCGCCGGTCTGGCGTTCGAGGTGGAAGCGCAGCGACAGTTGGTGCAGATGTTCGAAGACCTGCAAGGCGATGGTACGCACGGCGCGCTGGGTGACGCGGGCAAAAATCAGTTCGCGCAATTCGGTAAACAGCGATACCGAGAAGCGCAGCACGCCATAGACAGCGATCAGTGCCAGCGGGACGGTCAGTGCGGCGTTGGCCGGGGCAAAACCGTCGATGATGTCCTTGAAAATCAGCGGTACGCCAACGTTGGCCAGCTTTGCGCCGATCAGGCAGGTCAGCGCCAGCAGAATGCGTCCGCGCCATTGCCACAGATAGGGGAAAAGAGTTTTGACGGTTTGCCAGTCGTGGCGTTCTGTGGCCGGCGGGCCCGGCAGTGCTATATCACGGCGCATGACGAAATTTTAGCAGCGACCTTCGCTGCGGTATGATCTCCCGCATGAGCGAACATGCAGGAGTTTTGATGCCCGGTCGTGAGCCGGTGCTGCGGGTGATGCCGATGCCGGGCGACGTCAATGCGTCGGGCGATATCTTTGGTGGCTGGGTGATGGCGCAGGTTGATATCGCCGGAGCCATCCCGGCGATGCGTCGTGCGCGTGGCCGCATCGCGACGGTTGCCGTCAATTCCTTTCTGTTCAAACAACCGATTTCGGCCGGTGATGTGGTCAGCTTTTATGCCAAGGTAAGCAAAATCGGCCGCACGTCGATCACCGTCGATGTGCAGGTTTTCGCCGAGCGCGACCCCGCACATCCCATCGTGGTGAAAGTGACCGAGGCAACCCTGACTTATGTCTGTCTCAACGCGGACGGCAGCAAGCGCGAAGTACCGGCTGCCGAGTAGAAGCAATCAGGCGCCGACCAGTTGCGCGGCCAGGTGTTGAGAAAACGGTGGTGTATGCGGCGAGGAAATGGCTGTGGCACGCCGTCCTGCCAGCGCCGACTTTTCAGCAGCAGCGGCCGCTGCCTCAGACTGCGCTTCAATCTGCTCGAAGCTGTCGATTTCCGGTTGCACGATGGTACGCGTCACGCGCGAACGCTCTGGCGTGGCGTGGAAGCATCGGGGTTCTAGCACCTCGATCAGGGTCAGTCGCCTGCGGTTCATTGCAAAAATCCTTTCTTCGTTCAATCAGGTCACGATACGACCCCGAGCATACGGCAGAGGTTCCCCACCACAACGCCAAAATATGTAACCGCATGTGAGGGCTGTGGTGCGAACTTCAAGCGTTACGGCCAAGGTTGCGCCGGGTTAGTCAGGCCTTATGCCAGAAACGTGGTGAAAACAGCAGCCTGCTCCACTTTTTGCACTGTTTACGCCGCGGATATGATGGGGCCAACTTACCCTGAATGGGGGTTCACCGTTTGCCTGTTACTGCCATGCTCATCGAAGTAGACCGCAATCCGGTTGCAAGAGCCCGGCGCAGCAGCTTTTCGGGCGTGCGGCCAGATGTCGGACGGCGGTAATGGAATGGTTCGGATTCGGCTTGCGCGACGCGATGCTGCTCCTGGTGGTGCTGGCGGCTATCTATCTGGTGTTCATGCTGCTCAGGCTCGTTCAGGTAGGGCGGCAGCGGCATACTCAGGTGGAGCACGGATCGTTGCAGGCACCTGCCGTCGAAACGGTTTCGCCGTTGCGCCGGCGTGTCGAGGGGGAGCCGCCAGTTCCGGAACCCTTTGCGGAACCCTTTGTGTCGTCTGCCGCCGCCGCAGTGGCCGCCTACGCGAAGGAATCGGTGGAGCAAGAGACATCGGCGCACGAGCCATTTGCCGTCCCGCCAGCGCCGACTTTCGATTGGGACGATGTGAAAGATCTGTTTGGCGACGCAGCGGAAGTACCGGGAGCATCCCTTCCCGCTGCCACGCCACGGCACCCAGGGTTTGGCGAGCATCTGTCGGATCATCTGGCACGCTCGGATGTGGAAATGGAAGTGCAGCGCATGCGTGACGAAATGGAACGCATGCGCGCCGAAGTGGAAGAACTGCGGGCGGCACATCGGGTGTCGCCGCAATACTCCGAGGCGATGGAACTCGCCCAGCGCGGCATGTCTGCGCAGGACGTGGCCGATCGCCTGGGAATTTCGCTGGCCGAGGCAGAACTGGTGCACGCACTGAGTCGCGGCAGCAAGAATTTTGACGAGGGAGATGAGCATGGCGCAGCTGGGTACGCCACAAACGACGGATTCGATGAATTCGGCCACCGCACCCGCCACCCCGGTGGCTGAAGACGACGAGGCGCTGAGAAAGCGCCTGTTGTCACGCATCGCCGTTGCCGGCGTGGCGATTGTCGGCCTGCTCGGCGGCTTGGCAGTTTATGACTCGCTCAACAAACCGCAAGCGCCTGCCATGCCCAAAATGGCCGCCGCACCTGCAGAGCCCGAGGTGGCGACAAAGAAGGAAGAAGTCGTCGAGGAAAAGCCTGCCGAAATGAAGGCTGAAGAGTCCAAACCTGCCGTCGCTGAAGGGGTGCCGGAGCGCACTGACACGCCGTTGGCACCGGTGCCATTCGAAAAGCCGATGAAATCTGCCAAACCCCTGACGCCACCCGCCTCGACGCGCCAAGCTTCAGTCAAACCCCCCGCACCGGCTGCCGTTCCGGTCAAACCGGATGCGCAGCGCGAGATTGCCCGCGTGATTCCCGAAGACAGCCGCCCAGCCTTGGCCGCGCGTACTCCAGCACAGGCACAGGTGCAACATGCGCCCGCATCGCGTCCCCTGACGCAGGCCGCCGAGGCCGGCCGGCGCTTTCTTGTGCAGGTGGGCGTCTTCAGCAATCATGCCAATGCCGAGGAGTTGGTGACCCGGTTGCAGTCGGCCGGTATTCCGGCACAGATCGAATCACGTGTGCAGGTCGGCCCCTTCGCTACAAAAGCCGAGGTGGACATCGCGCGTGCCAAACTGAAAACCCTTGGGCTGGACGATGCCATGCTGGTGAGGAGATAGACTGATGACTGCCATGAACATAGACAATCCCCATTCCGGCTCGATCGAAGTTTCACCCGACCGCGTCATCGAGTTTCCTGCCGGTCTGGCTGGTTTCGAGGAATTCCGCAACTTCAGCCTGTTCCATCCTGAAACGGAGGGCGGGGCGCTGCCGCGCTATTTCATCCTGCAGTCGATCGACGATCCGTCCATTGCCTTCAATATTGCCGATCCCGAAACCTTCGGCTTCAACTACGAGATTTGCTTGTCAGACGCAGAGATAGCCGCGCTCGAGCTTGCCGATCCGGCGGATGCTGCCGTGGTGGTAATCCTCGTCAAGGATGCGCTGCCGGGTAGCGATACGCCTGTACGCGCCAACCTGAAAGCGCCGCTGGTGATCAATTTGCGTGCCCGTCGTGGTATCCAGCACGTATTTTCCAACCTCAACTATCAGGTCACACTCAAGTCGCCCGAGTAACGGAGTGTCATCCATGTCGCGCCAGATCATCAGCACCCCCAACGCTCCTGCCGCCATTGGCACCTATTCGCAGGCTGTGCAGGTTGGCGACACTATCTACATGTCAGGCCAGATCGGCCTCGATCCCGCTACCATGCAGATGGCCGAGGGCATCGATGCCCAGATCGTGCGCGTTTTCGACAACCTCAAGGCGGTCGCCGCAGCGGCCGGTACGACG
>CAIYZZ010000410.1 GCA_903930805.1 uncultured Rhodocyclaceae bacterium
ACGATTGCACGATGCTGGCAATCCGTAGGCCAAGCATGCGCCAGAACGAAGGATAGGGAACCGAACCCCGCTACCGCGTGGCGGTAGAGGAAATGCTGGCCCGCAGGCTGGGCGGGCGAGGGGAGTTACTGAAAGCCTGACCGAAAAGTCGGCGCTGGCGGGACGGCCTTACTTGCGGTGGCTGCCCAGTTGATGCCACTTTTCAGCATCGCATCGGGTTAACACGGAACGCAATACCATGCGGCCTTCGTGTTCAAGTAAAACCAAGCCGTACCCCCGATACAAACGATGCTACAGAATGCGCATGTCAGGGTATCAATCAAGTCCCGGTACTTTTCCATGTTCATCATAACCCCGACAGTTACTTGCTGGCCAACTGATCACCATGCTTTTGCTTTAGCGTTTCTAGCAGATGAGTGATTTCTTCCCGGCGTCCTGCATCCGAATCCTCCCGACCTGGACGGGGAGTCGCGGCTAGAGCAAGTTTCAGGTGTTCCGCAGCCTTCGCATATTCGCCTTGGTCTGCGAGAAAATCGCCGTAGAAGTAATTTATGTCAATCCCCTTCGGGTTGATCGCCAGGGCCTTTTCGAAGTATTCCCTGGCCTTCTTTTTGTCGCCAAAGCCGATTGGCCAACCAGGAACTTTTGCGTAAAGACTTCCCAGTGAGTTGTAGATGGAACCATCCAGGGATGCCGGGTTGATTTTTTCGGCAGCAAGCAGCAAGTCTCGAGCATCCTTGGCCATGCCCAGGGCCCCCAGCCCACCATTGACCTTGGCTGCAGTGGATAACACAATTGCATGCCAGATCAGCGGCTCGGCCTTGCCTGGAAAATTCTGGGTAAGCTGTTGGGCGGTTGCAATGAGATCTCGAAATGAAGCTTCCTTTTGGTTATCAGGTGTCTGGTAAGAGGCTTTCGCCCATCGATGTGCCAGGTCGGCAATGGACTCGTCCAGATTCGATTGAACGGCAAATACTGCGCTGTTAAGGCCAATGATCAACACTACGGCTGCAATAGATTTACGAAACATGAAATTAATCTCCAAAACAAAGAAAAATATTAGCAGGCGCCTTCGGTAGCAAACGGACGCATCTGGGCAACTTGCTTCATCAGAGGCTTATCCACCAGGCGGGGAAAAATTGAATTGATACGCACGAAAAGCTTTTCTGGCCACCCAAGGTAGCTATCCTGTCCGTTGCGTTCGATGGCAGCAATGACGCTGGCAGCAACGACTTCTGGTTCATCTTGGTTCATTTTCATCGCATCCGCCATACGCGTAACCGCACTACGATTGAACGGTGTCCTGGTAAATCGTGGTGCCACGTAGGTCACCTTGACGCCAGAACCCACAAGTTCTCGGCGCAAGGCTTCGGAAAACCCCCGTAATGCAAACTTGCTGGCTGAGTAAGTCGCAAAGCACGGAAAACCGATGGAACCAAAGATGGATCCCAGATTGACGATTTGCCCCTTTTTCATTTTCAGCATATGAGGCAGTACGGCATTTGTCAGGGCAATTGGGGCAATGGTGTTGATGTTAAAAAGCTTCGCCGTATCGATGATGGCTTCATTGGCAAAGAATCCGAAATTCTGGGTGCCGGCGCAATTGATCAAGATGTCGATATCGCCAGCCTGATTGAGTGCCTCTTCGATCATCCGGGTTGGCATGTGTGGCTGAGTCAGGTCGCCAACAAGTGGGAATACATTCTTGGCACCCATTGCTCGAAGTTCGATAGCGAGGGAGTCAGCCCGACTGCTATCACGGTCAATGATGATCAGTGCGGCGCCTTTGCCAGCAAGTTGCCGGGCAATGGCACCACCGATGCCGCCACTGGCGCCAGTGATCAAAATGCTGCTGCTAGAAATATTCATACGGATTCACCTGAATCAATGCTGCGCAGGACGTTTCCGTAGAGACGAAAGAATATTTTTGCGGAATCTTCAACTACCTGGCGATCAACTGGATTCTCAAGACGGTTAACCACGTTTTCAAAGTCGCCGATATGCTCGATATCCAGTGCGCCGTGACTACTCAAGTAACTGAAAGCTTCGGGTGGCAGGTTGAGTGTGTTCTGGAGTTTCCCGGCCACTGTCGTTGCCAAACTGACGCTCGTGCCTTCCAGGACATAAACCATCCCGAATAGCCCTACCGGATTGCGACGCATTACTGTGTCGTACGCATAGGCGACCATGACATCGGTGTCGAAATCGGGCTGACTGCCACGTACTGCATCGGCGTTGCCGCTGCTTGCCGCGATATCGTTGAGAATCCACTCGTGATGGCCGATTTCTTCTTCGATATAGTGAGCAACCGCTTTGCGCAACCATTCCATCTGATCTGGCAAGCGAGAACCACAGGCCATGAGCAAGGGAACGGTGTGCTTGACATGGTGAAAGGCGCGGGTCAGAAAGCTGATGTAATGCTGCCGGCCAACCTGTCCTGCCAAAGCGGATTGAATGATTGGGGCGGCAAGCAAAGCATCGCGTTCGCTCTGCGTGGCTTGCTGTAATTGCTGGTAATAATTCATTGGATCCTCGTTTGATTACTGTTGGTACAGAGCATTGATTTGTTCGCTGTGGGCACCAAGGATGGTGGAGCGTCGCAATCGGCCGTTAGGCGTTGCCATTCCATTGCTGGATGAGAAAGATTCTTTGGCTGGAATCCAGGCGTGAATGCGGGCATAGTCGGGAAGGCGTTTATTGGCATCCGCAATCGCAATGCTGACTTCATCTGGAGTGGCACTTGGATACGATACGATCACCGCGCTGTTGAACGGGCGTGCCTCGCCGAAAACAGCGGCTTGAGCAATCGGCGGACGTGCAACCAACTCCCGCTCTACCCATTCTGGCGCCACATTACGTCCGAAAGAGGTGATGAAGATGTTCTTCTTTCTGCCGGTGAGGTATAGGTAACCGTCCTCGTCCTGGTAGCCTAAATCGCCGGTGGCAATGTAATCTTCGGCTAAAGGTTTTGGCGACGTTCCCAAATAGCCTTTCCATAGGTCATGGCGAATCAGAATTTCACCATCCTCAGCGAATGCGATTCGAACATGGGGCAAAGGCATGCCCACACTGCCGACACGATTTTCCTTTGGGCGGTTGACGGCTACCACGGAGGCGCATTCGGAAAGCCCGTAGCCTTCATAGACAGGCAAACCAAGTTTGGTGGCATCCCGCAACAATGTTTCTGCCACGGGTGCGCCACCGACGGCTAGATAGCGCAGGATTTTTGGCATTGGTACTCCAGCTTTCCCTGCCGCAACCAGTGCTTGCAGCATCTGAGGAACCAGAATGGCGCTGCTGGCCTTCCATTGATTCATGGCAAACAGCATGCGTTCGATCTTCAGGCTAGAACTGCCAGTCATCCCGACATCGGCTAGTCGGGGCAGACAAATAGTAGCTCCAGCCATGAGTGGCGTATAGACGCCCCCAATATTCTCGAGCAGAGTAGCCAGCGGCAACAAGCAGAGGTGTCGATCATCGCTACAGGCTTCGCTAGCAAGCCGGAGAGACTCGGCGACTGTTCCCATCTCTTCGCGGCCAAGGCAAACTCCTTTTGGTTCTCCGGTTGTGCCCGAAGTGAAGGTGATCTTTTGGGTGCCTGGAGGAAGTCGAGTTCCAATGGAAGCTGTTAGGCGAACTACCTTTAACGTATCGTGGAATGTCTCGATCGACGGGGACTTTTCCTGCAAGGCAGCGAAGATCCGGTCCGGTTGATCGGTGATTACATAATCGACGCCGGCTGTCCGGATGATGTGGGCAAGTTGTTCTGACGAAAAGAATATCGGCAGGGGGATAAACGGAATACCTGCCTTGTGTGCAGCCAGATCAGCCAGCGCCCATGAACTGCTATTGTCGGCAAGAATTGCCACAAGGCGTGGGGCTATCTCCTCCAGGCGGTTGGCCAAGCGTTCGACCTCGGTCAGCAATTCCCCGTAGCACAGTGTGACACGCCCGTCCTGAATGGCCATACGATATGGATTGCTATGGGCGTGGTGCCGCAAGGCAGTGATAACCTGACTCATGCGCGCCTCCCGAATTGCGTTCCCTGTTGTGTCGAACGATTGGTGAGCGCCTGGTAGCCTTCATTGACGTTACCGACGAGAACTCGTGGTGCGTGGTCGTAATACCTTCCCCAAGCTGCACGTTCTTCGGCGGACAGACACTCCGCCTCGGCGGCATGGATGTCCATTGGATACAGACCCATGCGGTTAAACGCATTGCGCAAGTTGGTGGTCCCGGTGAAAGCAACCCACTGATAACCTTCACGATGAAGTTGTGCGGTGAGCAGGCCAATCATCGCGCGTACCGCTCCCGGAAAGTTTCCGGAAAAATGGCCCACTTCGACAACCGTCCCTCGTTCGACCTTGTTGTCGGTACGCAAGGCAATTTCCTCGTCGATAGGCAAATCAAGGTACTGCTCAAGAAACAGCCTTCGATTGGCAGGACGCAGTCCGAAAGCACCTTGAATTTCACCGTTCGCGCTGTGCAGGCTGAAGAGGCGCGGCATGAAAGTTTCTACACGTGAGCCAAAGCTTTCAAAAAAACATTGGCTGATGAACCTTTCTACAACCACTCGGCCACTGCCAGTTTGTTCGACGAGTGAATAGCCAGCACTGCCCTCATCAGCTTTTAAGGCTGCCTTGCGGGCGCGGGTCGCATGTCGCGAATACCCCAGTCTTGTGAATATCTGGGCTATTCCAGTCCAACCCCTTGCAAGGCCGGATCCTTGACGGGTTGCTGCTCGATAACTGGCAGTCGCCGCCAACTCGCAACTTGTCGAAGTAAGTTCCGGTGATGAACCTACCGTTGAAACCTCGGCAAAGCGCTGAAATATTTTGTGGGCATCATCGACCCGCCCCTTCATGTGAAGGGTAAGGCCTAGAAACTGCAGAGCAACTGTGTCGTTTGGCACGGCTGACAGCATGCTGCGGGTAATCGCTTCCATCAGTTCCAGATTGCCGCTCTGGTAATAGATGGCGAGTAGATCTATCAGTGCGAGTGTCATGCCACACCTCCTGTCAGGATCATCAAATGCATCTTCATGAAGTGCAGCATACGGTCCGCTAGCTGAAGAAACCCTGACGAAAATATTCTCAGTTCTTGCCTGATCAAGCACTGATCTTTGTCAGGTGTTCTTCAGCATTCGTCAATAGGATCCCTATCCTGAATAAATACATTTATGAAGGAAGCCCGTTATGAATATGCATAAATTGACATCCGGTAGTATCGGCCTCGCTGCACTTTTGCTCGTTTCAGTAGCACACGCAGATATCGCCATTCCGGTTGACGGCCTCAATGTCAATTTGATTGGTTTAGCCGTCGGCGCTGTACCGGATTACTACGGTTCTTCTCATGAGCAAGGCGATGTTGGCCTGTATGGGCGCTATCAATTCGAAAACTCTGAGCGCTATGTCATGCTAATGGGGCCGCAGTTCACGGCCAACCTTCTCAACGACCCGAATTGGCGCATCGGCCCGCTGATCAAGTTTCGCGGGGCTCGCGACAGTGGTGTTAATGACAGAATTGTCAGCAAGATGGACAAGGTGGACAGTGCCGTTGAAGGGGGCGCGTTTCTCCAATACAAGCTACCCTTGAGTAACGTGCCATTGCATCAGGTGACTTTTTCTGGCGATGTTGAAGGTGGCAAGAACGGGACAGAAGCGCATCTGAACGTGATGTACTTCCAGCCGTTCTCCAAGACGCTGATAGGAAATATCGGGTTGGGCATGACTTATGGCAACAACAAGTTCATGGACAACTATTTTGGCGTGACGAGCGCGAATGACGTCGCACTTTACCCAAGCCTCGGCGGCAGGGCCTACAATCCTTCGAGTGGCGCCGTCGGATGGAACATGCCGTTCGGCGTTTCTACATTCTTGAGTAAGGAATGGGTGTTGTCCGTGGGTGGCCGTTATGAGCATCTGGCGAGCAACGCCAAGGACAGCCCGGTAGTTGATCTACATGGTAATTCAAACCAATGGATCGGTGGCGTTGGCTTGGCTTATGTGTTCAAGTAACCAGGCTATCCGCCTCTGTCGTCATGTCCTTAAAGAAAGGGTACTAATGAGAATGCTTCCGAAGAGAGTCGAGTCTCAGGACGTGCTGGCTTCGGCAAAGTAGGAAGGTTCCGTGCGCATACTTATCGTTGAGGATGATGATCTGGTTGCCAGCGGCATCAAGCAGGGCCTGGTGCAGGCAGGCTATACCGCCGATATGGCCAACTCGGCAGAAGCTGCGGAAAGGAGCCTGAAAGTTGAAACTTTCGATATGGCCGTGGTCGACATCGGTCTGCCTGGATTGGACGGGCTGAGCTTCATCCGCAAGCTGCGCACACGCGACGACCCCATCCCCGTCCTGGTGCTTTCGGCGCGCGCCAGCATGGAAGACACGGTCAAGGGTCTTGATGTGGGTGCCGACGATTACATGGTCAAACCCTTTCGACTCCCGGAACTGATCGCCCGCATCCGGGCGCTGATCAGGCGCTCCAACGCGTTGACCGATGCCTCCCTACGTCATGGCTCCCTATCGATGAACACCGCGACTCGCGTCGCCACACTGGAGGAGCAGCCGCTCGAGCTGACGAATCGGGAATGGGCCATCCTGGAAACCCTGCTCATGGCATCTCCTAGCGTCGTGAGCAAGGATCGGCTGGTCCAGTCACTCGCCGGCTGGGACAAGGACATCACGCCGAATGCCATTGAGGTGCATGTTTCGCGGCTGCGTGCCAAGCTTGCCGCAGGGAAAATCGAAATTCGCACCGTGCGGGGCATCGGTTATCGCATGGATCCTGAAACATGAAGCCTGTTCCCTTGAGCCTGCGCAAGCGCCTGTTACTGGCGATTATCGCCCCCCTCTGTGTGGTGTTTGCCATCAGCGCCCTGTTCGACTACCGCTTGGCACGCGAAACCGCCGATGCCGCCTTTGATCACGCGCTGGCCGACACTGCGCTGGATATTGCCTCCGCTATTCGGGAGACTGACGAAGATCTGTCCGTGAAATTGTCTGCGGAGGCTGAAGACATACTGCGCAGTGATCCTTCTGACAGCATCTATTTCGCCGTGCGTGACAGCCACGGCCGTTTGCTGGCCGGTGACGAAGATCTGCTCCCGCCCGCGATGCTTCCTGCCACTCGGCTGGGAAACCAGACCTACTTTACGGACGTTCAATTTCGCAACCAGCCCACCCGGAACGCTGTCTACCTGACCAGTTCGCCTCACGGTGATGTCACGATCATCGTTGCCGAGAGCGTCAATAAACGGGAACGCTCTAGTCGTCGCATCATGACCGCGATGATCTTGCCGAATCTCGCCGTTATTCTGGCCACGCTGCTTGCGGTCTATTTCGGGGTGCGCCGTGGCCTCGCTCCTCTGGAATTTGTCGAAGACGAAATTGCCAGTCGTTCCCCCCGCGACTTGCGCGAAATTGACGATTCGGTCACCCCGCAGGAAATTCGTCCCCTGCTCTCCCGGCTCAACGACCTCTTCGGCCTGCTACGGGAAGCCGCAGCCTCCCAGCAGCGTTTTCTCGCCGATGCCGCCCACCAGTTGCGCACCCCCCTCACGGGCTTGCAGACTCAGATCGACCTAGCCACGGGTGAGGGCCGTTTCAGTTCAGACCCGGAACGCCTGTTTCGTATCAACGAAGCGACCGGACGCATTGGTCACCTCATCGGCCAATTGCTCACCTATGCCCGCACCGAGCCGGCTACCTATCTCAGCCAGTCGTTTGAACCCGTGGCGCTCAACGACCTGGTGGAGCAGGCCGCGTCTATCTTTCTCGACCAGGCGTTGGGCAAGGAAATCGACCTCGGATTCGATGCTGGCCCGGCGACCGTTCCGGGCATACCTTGGATGCTGCGGGAAGCCCTTGCCAACCTGATAGACAACGCACTACGCTACACGCCGCGCGGCGGCATCGTTACCGTCAGCAGTTGTCGGCGCGAGGGTGGATGTGAACTGACGGTCGAGGACAACGGGCCGGGCATACCTGTCGCCGAACGGCAGCAGGTGTTCGAGCGCTTTTATCGAATTCATGATTCCTCTGGCGACGGCTGCGGTCTGGGGCTGGCTATCGTCAAGGAAATTGCCGCTCTCCATGGCGCTGTTATTCGCATAGAGGAACCTGCCGGCGGCGGAATTCGTTTTGCGCTGGTCTTCCCGATTCCGTAGGCGTGCGCCGCAACAGCGTCATTGCTGAGTGGGCGCAGCGCTTTGCAATCCGCTAGCTCAAAGTGACGATCTGGATGTGATCCCGACTGACATTGATGAATGGTGCAGTCAGAACCTGTCGGCCAGCCACTTCCGGCTCATACACTTCGGCTTCCACAACAGCAACAAAATCCTTCGCCTCCCGCATGAAATCAGTTACCCGCGCCCCGGGCAACAGGTCAATATAACCCTTGATACGATAAGCCCCCGTCAATATGGTGACTCTCGTCTGGTTCTGATGTGTGGTCATCTTCAGATCTCCTGTCAATTGCACTTGCTATCGATTTGCAGCGTATCCCTGCGCCCCATCTATCGAACCGGTCGCAGCTTAAAAAGCTCCCAGCCAAGAATACTCCGAATAGTTGAAGCGTCAAAATGAGTGAGGCTTAAAAAAGTCGGCGCTGGCAGGACGGCATCGTAGAATTTGCCCATGACCACGCTGGATCTGATCAAGCAACGTCTTGACCTCTACGAAAAGCTGATGCGGCTCGACAAGCCCATTGGTATCCTGTTGCTGTTGTGGCCGACCTTGTGGGCGGTGTGGATCGCCGGTAACGGACGTCCCAATTGGGCGATTCTCTGGGTTTTCGTACTCGGCACCGTGCTGATGCGCTCGGCCGGTTGCGTTATCAACGATTACGCCGATCGCAATTTCGACCCGCACGTCGAACGCACCAAGTCGCGGCCACTGGCCGCCGGCACGGTGACGACGCGCGAAGCATTCATCCTGTTCGGATGTCTGGTGGTCGCCGCGTTTCTCTTGATTCTGCCACTGCTGACGCCACTCCTTGGCGGTCTTGCGGTAGTGGCGCTGTTTCTTGCCGCCAGCTATCCATTCACCAAACGTTTTTTTGCCATTCCGCAGGCTTATCTGGGCGTCGCTTTCGGGTTCGGCATTCCGATGGCTTTCGCCGTGATGCTTGGGCGGATACCGGAAATTGCCTGGTGGCTGTTGCTGGCCAATGTGTTCTGGGCGATGGCCTACGATACCGAATATGCGCTGGTCGACCGCGAGGACGATATCCGCATCGGCATCAAGACATCGGCGCTCACCTTTGGCCGCTACGATATTGCGGCGATCATGCTCTGTTACGGTGTTACGCTGGCTCTGCTGGGCTGGGTGGGTTGGTGGCTTGGTTTTGGCTGGCCGTATGCCACCGGGCTACTAGTGGCTGCAGGCATTGCCGGTTACCATTACACGCTGATTTGCGAGCGCGAGCGCATGCGCTGCTTCAAGGCTTTCCTGCACAACAACTGGTTTGGTGCCGCCGTGTTTGCCGGTATTGCCGCCGATTATTTGCTAGGACACTGGAGATTTTCATGAAACGATTGTTGCTCCCACTGCTGTTCGCTGTTGCCTTGCCAGCTGGTGCGGTAGAAGATACCCGCCAGTTCGTCCAGATGCCGGCACCGGCGCAGGCGGTGTTGCGCGCCGAGATGGTCGACATGCTGGTTGTGTTGCACGATGCCGGCAGTGAGTTTGCCACCATTGCCAAAACCGGTGACGCTGCCAAAGCCCTCGCCGCACTGCCAAAACTTACCGGCCAGTGTGTTTCCTGCCACACTGCCTACCGTACCCGGTAATGAATGCCGCCCAGGATCTGCGTGAATTTATCGCCCGCCTCGAAGCGGCCGGCGAGTTGAAGCGTATCGCCATCGAGGTCGATCCCAAGCTGGAAATAACTGAGATCGCCGATCGCGTGCTGCGTGCCGGCGGTCCTGCTCTATTGTTCGAGAAACCGAAAAATGGCGCGATACCCGTGCTGGTCAACCTCTTCGGCACGCCGCAGCGTGTTGCCCTGGGCATGGGGGCCAAAGGTGACGGTAGCGATTGGCAAACCTCGCTGCGCGAAGTCGGCAAGTTGCTGGCTTACCTGAAAGAACCCGAACCGCCCAAGGGACTGCGCGACGCCTGGGACAAACTGCCGGTGCTGAAGCAGGTGTTGAACATGGCACCGAAGATCGTGTCACACGGCTCGGCACCCTGTCAGGAGATTGTCTGGGAGGGCAAGGATGTCGATCTGTCACGGCTGCCGGTGCAGACCTGCTGGCCGGGTGATGTGGCACCACTGATCACCTGGGGATTGACGGTAACGCGTGGGCCGAACAAATCGCGCCAAAACCTCGGCATTTATCGCCAGCAAGTGATTGCGGCGAACAAGGTCATCATGCGCTGGTTGGCGCATCGTGGTGGCGCACTGGATTTCCGCGATCATTGCGCTGCGCACCCCGGCACACCTTACCCCGTGGCAGTAGTGCTCGGTTGCGATCCGGCAACGATCCTTGGTGCGGTGACGCCCGTACCGGACAGCATTTCCGAATACCAATTCGCCGGCCTGTTGCGTGGCGGCAAGACCGAGTTGGTGAAATGCATCGACTCCGATTTGCAGGTGCCGGCGCGTGCAGAAATCGTGCTTGAAGGTGTCATCCATCCCGGCGAAACTGCACCCGAGGGACCCTACGGCGACCACACCGGTTACTACAACGAAGTGGCCAATTTCCCCGTCTTCACCATTGAGCGCATGACGATGCGGCGCGACCCGATCTATCACTCCACCTATACCGGCAAACCACCCGATGAACCGTCGATGCTGGGTGTCGCGCTCAACGAGGTCTTCGTGCCGCTCTTGCAAAAGCAGTTCCCCGAGATCGCCGACTTCTATCTGCCGCCAGAGGGTTGCTCCTATCGCCTTGCCGTGGTGAGTCTGAAGAAACAATATCCCGGCCACGCCAAGCGCGTGATGTTCGGCATCTGGAGTTTTCTGCGCCAGTTCATGTATACCAAGTTCATCATT
Source organism: uncultured Rhodocyclaceae bacterium (assembly GCA_903930805.1). Taxonomy (GTDB): domain Bacteria; phylum Pseudomonadota; class Gammaproteobacteria; order Burkholderiales; family Rhodocyclaceae; genus Sulfuricystis. Next base: position 11,003 of record CAIYZZ010000410.1, read on the forward strand.
GTTGTGGATGACGATATCGACGTGCGCTCGTGGCCGGAAGTGATCTGGGCGCTGACGACACGTGTCGATGCCGCTCGCGACACACTGATAGCCGAGAACACACCGATCGACTATCTCGATTTTGCTTCGCCCGTTGCCGGGTTGGGCAGCAAGATGGGCATCGACGCGACGAACAAGTGGCCGGGTGAGACGACGCGTGAATGGGGACGCCCCATCGTCATGGATGCTGCGGTGAAGCAGCGTGTCGACGAACTTTGGCAGCAGCTAGGTTTGTGAAGCGCGGATTCTGAGGATAAACGACAATGGCCGACTTCGACGAAAACGGCAACATCATCCATGACACCGAAAATTCCACCAGCAACCTGGATGGCCCGCGTGCCTGGGCTCATGTAATGTATGGTTTGCACGCCCTTTCGGCGTTGTCCGGCATCATGACATCGGCCACCATTGTCGGTGCCTTCGTTTTCGGCTGGCCATCGATCATCGCCATCATCATCAACTACGCGACGCGCGCCAATGTCCGTGGCACCTGGCTCGACACGCATTGGCGCTGGCAGTTGCGCAGCTTCTGGTTTGCCGCGCTCTGGCTTTTCGTTGCTGGCGTGTTGGCGGCAACTTTCATCGGCATACCCGCCGCGATCATGGTGATCGTCTTTACCGGGCTATGGGTGCTGTACCGGGTGATTCGCGGCTGGCTGGCGCTGCTCGACCGGCGCAGTATGATTCTTTCCGCCGCATGATTTTCAAGGAGTGTTCATGAAATATCGTCTTGCCGTGTTCGCGTTATTCTGTACCATCACGCTGTCGGCCATTGCCGGCGAATTTCAGGCCTGTCTCTCATGCGACCTGACATCCGCTACCATCAGGTTGGCCAAGCCAAAACGTATCACGGCCGGCCTCGCCGGCAAGCTGACGCGCGTGGCTTGTGATTGCGGCACTGACATCACCTTCGTCCAGCGCACGTGTACACAATGTAAGGTAGCGGGTGACGGCAACTGCAGTGACGCTGCTGACTGCAAGGCAATTTGCAACTGATCGTTGCCGTCCCGCCAGGGCCGACTTTCTCATGATGACAAGGACCGATATCCCGGTGGCCGAAATAAGTAGGGGAGTGGACATGCCGGTATACGCAGCCGACGGGCTGCTTGCCTGCCATGCGTGCGACTGCCTGCACCGCATCGTGGCGGTTCCGGCGCGGGCCAAGGCACTGTGCCGCCGTTGTGGTGCGCTCTTGTATCGCAACATGCCGCGTAGCCTCGACCATTCGGCCGCGCTTTACCTGGCGGCGCTGATCCTGTTCCTGCTCGCCAACACCTTCCCGTTCGTTGCCCTGCAGTATGGCGACCGCATCGAGCAGAGCCTGCTCGTATCCGGTGGCTTCGCTCTGCAACGGGCCGGCATGGGCGAGATCGGACTCCTCGTGTTTCTGACCAGCGTGGTGTTTCCCTTCCTGACTATCTGTGGGATGCTTTACCTGTTGCTACCGCTACGCTTTGGCTACCGTCCCCCGTGGATGACACCGGTGTGGCGGTTGGTGCGCTCTCTCAGTCCCTGGAGCCTGATCGGCGTGTTCATGCTCGGCCTGCTGGTCTCGGTCGTGAAGCTGCAAGACCTGGCGGCAATCGTTCCCGGCGTCGCTTTCTATGCCTTCATCGGCTTGCTGGTCGTTTCCGCCGCTGCAGTGGCGAGTTTCGACCCGGCGGTGCTTTGGCCGCGCATGGGGCCGGTGCCGGACAATGACGCAGCGAGCGCTGCGGCAGACAGTGCTGCGGCGCTCGGCTACGCTGTCTGCTCTACCTGCGACCTGCTGGTGCGCCGTCCTGCCGCCGACGTGCGCTGGGTCTGCCCGCGCTGCGGGAGTGCCGTGCATGGCATGCGCGTTCCGAACAGCATTTCCCGCACTTGGGCCCTGTTGGGGTCGGCGGCTCTGCTGCTGGTGCCGGCGAACCTGTACCCGGTGATGACCGTGACCCGTTTTGGCCAGGGTGAGCCGAATACCATCCTGTCCGGTGTTGTGCACCTGGTCCAGGACGGGGCATGGCCCCTTGGACTGCTCGTGTTCTTCGCCAGCTTCATCGTCCCGCTCAGCAAGATTGCGGTGCTGGTGTTGCTGCTGGTCACCGTGCAGCGCGAATCGGCCTGGCGCTTGCGTGACCGCACGCTCCTCTACCGCGTGACGGAAGTGGTCGGCGCCTGGTCGATGGTCGATATCTTCCTGGTTGGGATCATGGTTGCACTGGTCAGGATGGATGGACTTGCAACTGTTTATCCTGGTATCGGGGCCAGCTTTTTCGGGGCTGCGGTAGTTCTGACGATGATGGCGGCGCACGCCTTCGATCCCCGCCTGGTCTGGGACCGTGCTGCAAGTGGGCACCAGGAGCAAGGGGGGCAACGGCATGAATGAGCCTGCCATGCGCGAACCCGTGGTGCGCGAGCGCAGCGGATTGTCGCTCATCTGGCTCATCCCGCTCCTGACCGCGCTGATCGGCGCGTGGTTGGTCTTGCACACCCTCACGGATCAAGGGCCGCTGGTGACGATCACATTCCGGACTGCGGATGGTATCGAGGTTGACAAGACCCGCATCAAGTACAAGAGTCTCAGCATCGGCATGGTCGAGGGTGTGCGCTTCAGCCCGGATTTTTCGCGGGTGGAGGTGCGTGCCAGGCTCAACAAGGAGGCGGCCCATTTTCTGCGCCGCGATACGCGCTTTTGGGTGGTGCGGCCTACGCTAAGTGCGCGCGGGATTTCTGGTCTTGGCACGCTGCTCTCCGGAACCTACATCGAGATCGAGCCTGGGCAGGGCGCACCCCAGTCGCTGTTCGTCGGCCTCGAGACGCCGCCGGTGGTGCACTCCGACATGGCCGGTAAGCGGATCACGCTGATGGCCCGCCAACTCGGTTCGCTCGACCGTGGATCGCCGGTCTACTATCAGGGCATCGTTGCCGGTGAGGTGCTGGGCTACGAGATGGCAAACGATTACCGTAATGTGCTGGTGCACGCTTTTGTCAAGGCACCGTACGATGGACTGGTGCGCAGCAATACCCGCTTCTGGAGTGGCAGCGGCATTGATCTTTCCGTTGGTCCCGACGGCTTGCGGGTAAAAACAGAATCTTTGCAGGCACTGCTGTTCGGTGGGATCGCGTTCGATACGCCCGACCCGCAGGATGGGGGCGTCGAGGACATTGCCGGGCTGGTGTTTACCCTGCATGACGATCTCAAGTCGATCAAGGATCAGTCCTACGTTAGCAAGATCCGGTTCGTGTTGTTCTTCGATGATTCCGTGCGCGGCCTGACCGTTGGTGCGCCGGTGGAATTCAAAGGCATCAAGGTCGGCGCAGTCACCGATGTGCGCCTGGAGTACGACGAGAGCAAGTCAGGATTCCGTATCCCGGTCGTGATCGAGATCGAACCCGAGCGTATCGCGGAGCGCGGCGAGCGAATGAAGCGTGCCCCCAAGGAGGCTTTCCAGGCGCTCGTTAAGCGTGGGCTGCGTGCGCGGCTGCAGTCGGGCAACCTGTTGACCGGACAGTTGTACATAGATATGGTCATGCAGCCAAAGGCCCCGTTGCGGCTTGCCAATGCCGGGCGCGCGGAGCCGGAGCTGCCGACCGTTCGCGGGGCGGGGTTCGATCAACTCATGGCCACTGCGGCGGGCATCATGGAGCAGCTCGACCGGGTGGACTACGCTGCACTCGGTGCCGACCTCCAGGGAACGCTGAAAGGCACCAATGTGCTCCTCAACGGGCCCCAGCTGCAGAGTTCGCTTGCCGATCTGGCCGTATCGCTCGCCAGCGTGCGCAGCATCCTGCGCACGGTCGACAGTCACGCGGAACCAATCGCTGCCAACCTTGAGCAGGCCCTTGGTGCTGCCCGCGCTGCCCTGGAAAAATCAAAGTCGACCATGGCGCTGGTTGATGGCGTCATCGCTCCCGATGCGCCGCTGCACCATCACACGGTGAGGTTGGCACAGGAACTGGCGGCAACCGCCCGCTCGTTGCGGAGCCTTGTCGACATGCTGGAGCGCAATCCGCAAGCCCTGCTGTTCGGCAAGCCGCCAGTGCAAGAACAGGAGCAGCGATGAATTTGCGCGTTTGTCTGACTGTCGCCATCGTATCCCTCGTCTTGCTATGGGGCTGTGCCGGCACGCCCGCGACACGTTTCTACATCCTCGCTGCCGTGGCGGAGATTCCGCTGGCCAGGCCAAACAATACCGCCACGCCCGTCACGCTGGTCATCCGTGACGTACGCCTGCCGCAGTATCTTGACCGTCCCCAGATTGTGACCCGCAGCAGCGGCAACCGCTTGCAGATCGCCGAATTCGAACATTGGGGGGGCAATCTACGGGAAGGCATGACACGCGCCCTAGCGGAGAATCTCGGGCGCCTGCTTGAAAGCGACCGCGTGATCGCGGCACCCTACAGCATGCTGCTGCAGCCGGATTATCGCGTCGAGGTGGAGGTGCTTCGCTTCGAGCGCGAAGCGGAGGGCCGTGTCAGACTCTCCGCACGCTGGTGGCTCACGCGCGGGTCGGATGCGGCGATCCTCGCCAGCCCCGAGGCCTCATTTCTCGGTACATCGCTGGGCGAAGCGGCATCCTACGAGGCACTGGTTGCTTCCATGAGTTCGGTTTATGGCGAATTGTCGCAGGCTATCGCAGCCAGCGTGCGAGCGGCGGGGGGCGCATGAAGCCGGTTGCTGTCACGCTATTTTTCGCGCTGACAGGCCTCATGTTCGGGGCCAGGGCGCAAAGCGGCCGCGAGTTGATAGAGGAATCGCTGCAACGGCATGCTGCACCGGCCCACGTCTACGAGGAGCAGGCCTTGGTGCTCACCGATCGCTTGGGCCAGCACACTGTACGCACGGCACGCTACTATGCGCGGCGCGACGCAAGTGGTAGCAGAAACCTGTTGGTGATAGAGACGCCTGCAGAATTGAAGGGTGCCACGATCTATGTTGACCGTGAGACTCATGACGGGGTGCGCCGCGGTGCGGCGGCTGCCAGTTCCGTATTCGGTTCAAATTTCTCGGTTGCCGATCTGGAGGGAGAGCAACCCGGGGATTTCCGCTATGAACGCGATGACGATCTCGATCTCGAACGGGTGCCGCATTACGTCCTGCGCGCGATTCCCGCCGACGCGGCTGTCGCCCACAGGACCGGATACCACGGGCGGCGGATCTATCTGCGCAAGGACAACCTGTTCGTCAGTCGCATTGATTACCAGGACCGCGAGGGCCGCCCGGTGAAGCGCCAGACTTTCCGCGACGCCCGCGCCGATGAATCCGGTGCCTGGCGCGCGGGTATGATTCTCATGGAGAACCTGCGCGACGGCCAGCGCACCCTGCTGAAAGTCGAACGCCGGGTGTATTCGCCGGACTATGTTCCAGACACTGTCTTTGCGGGATTGCAGGCACGGCCATGAACGAAGAACCCCTCAACCTGTCGCGACGTTTCTTGCGGATCGGTGCCGATCATCCGCTGCCAAGCCTGCTGTTCCTGCTCGCCGTGAGCATGGTGGCCGTGTTGGGACTGCTGCGCGTCACGATCGACACCGGTTTCGAGCAACTGCTCCCACGGGATGGTGCCGATCGCCAGGCTTACCTGCAGGTCGCGCGCGAGTTTGGTTCCGATAACCGCAGCTTCATCTACCTGCGGGATGAACAACTGTGGACGCCCGAGAAACTGGCGG
>CAIYZZ010000411.1 GCA_903930805.1 uncultured Rhodocyclaceae bacterium
AATACCGATGCCAGTATCCTGGACTTCGAAGCGCAGCAGTAGGTCCTGCGGGCTATCTTCAGTCGCCTGGACACGCACCGTGACAGATCCCTGGCTAGTGAATTTTATGGCGTTGCCGGTTAGTGCGAGGAGGATGTGCTCCAGGCGTGGACGGTCGCCCACAACCGGCCTGCCGGCAAGACCAGAATCAACCTCGACATGGAATGCAAGCCCCTTGTCGCTGGATTTCTGGCCATCCTGGCGGGTCACGCTTTCAAGAACTTCTGCCAGGATGAACGGAGCCACGTCCATGGCAAAAGATTCGGCATCCGCCTTGGAAAATTCCAGAATGTCGTTGATGAGGGCGAGTAGTTTCTCTCCGGATTGTGTGGCCTTGGCAAGTTGATCCATCTGCTTGGGGTCGGTGGCTCTGCGCAGTGCCATTGCCGTCATGCCCATGATGCCGTTCATCGGCGTGCGCAGCTCATGGCTCATGGTGGCGAGGAAGGTGCTCTTGGCGCGGTTCGCCGCCTCGGCGGCTTCCTTGGCGATGGACAGGGCGGCGGTGCGCTCCTCGACCAGTGCTTCCAGATGCTGCTGGTATTCTTGGAGATCGGCCTCGGCCTGCTTGCGCTCGGTGAAATCAAGCCCGAATGCCCAATTCTGATTGCCGGTGCTGACGAAGCTCCAGGTGATGTGCTTCTTCGAACCATCCTTGCAGGTGACTACTGCCTCCATGGGTTCGATGGTGCCGTGGGTCGCAATCGCCTGCTCAGCCCTGCGCCGCCATTCTTCCGCGACCCAATGACGGTAGTCCGCATCTGGATAGGCCCGCGGCCACCATTCGGACGCCGAGGGCACTTCATCGCGCGCATAGCCGAACAGCCGTATAAAGGTGGGATTGATGTACTCGGCCCGCTGCTCGACTCCGGACGACATGTAGATGGCCAGCGGGGATGTATCGGAGATCGTCCGGAACAGCTTTTCGCTTTCCCTAAGTGCTTCTTGCTGATGTGCCAGGCTGTCCAGCATCAGGTTGAACTGCCGGGCCAACCGGGCAGCTTCATCATCACCGGCTAGTTCTGTGCGCGCTCCCGGCTCCCCGGCCTGCACGGCGTCCGCCACGCGCTGGATGGCATTGAGCCTGCGCGTCAGGGCGCGACCGGTCAGCAGGGCAAACAGGACGCTCAAGGCAATGGCAATCAGGGCATAAACGAAGCCATTGCGCCGCACCAGGGCCAGTTCGGTATCGAGTGCATCCCCGGCCAAAGCGATGCGAACCCAGCCTACATGCTTGCTGCCGAGCATGACGGGACTGGCAACATCTACCAGACGGCTGCTCCGTTGCATCACCTTGAGTTCGGCCAACGACGGCAGGTCAGTTAGGTAGAGGCCGCGCCGGGCCGGGTCGCTATTGGCTAGCACTTCTCCGTGCAGGTCGAGCACGATGGCGTGGCGCAGATCAGGGTAACCGGCGAGCCCGTCGACGATCTCCTGCAGGCCGGCGAAATCGCGCGAAGCGAGCCAGGCCGCCGCCGACTTGGCGATGCTTTGCGCCAGCGCGATCGCCTGTTCGGACTGTTGACGCATCGCCGTAGCTTCCTGCCGTCGGGTCATGTCCAGGACGAACAACGCCATCATCGCGGCGACCACCAGCCCCATGCCGACGGTCAACCGCCTCCGCAGGGTGCCGGCGAGGAGCCATTTGATCCTGTCAAACATTACTTGCGCTCCACAGGGCGAACTTCCTTCTCGAAGCTGGCCACGTAGTCCCGCACTTTCTGGTAGCTGGCGTCATCGGCGGCGTGAAAGCGGGCCGTCGACATGCCGGCGAGGATTGCCCGGCCTGACTCCGTGTTCGGTAGTTCAAGCAATGCCTGCCTGATTTTCTGGGCGACGGCTACGGGTACATCGTCGCGTACCATCACCGAATTGTTCAGCAGCGATGGGGTCTCCCAGATTACTTGGAGTTGCGCGGCTTCCGCGGGGTGATCTTTCTGGAACAGGCGCCAGGGCGGCGGCCAGGTAGCGCCGGCGGCGGACTGGCCGAGGTAGACATTCAGGATCGAGGATTCCTGCGAGCCGACATAGGCGTTGCTGATGTCCCGGTTCACGTCAACACCATGCTTGTGCAAGAAATACTGCGGCATGATGCAAGCCGCCAGTGCGGTGTGCGAAGGGTAGCTGACCACCTTTCCCTTAAGGTCGGCCGGCGTCCTGATACCACTGTCTTTGCGGACGATGAATATGCCCTTGAAGTCTTCGGCGTTGCCCGCCATCGCGATGACGCGGTAGCCGACCTTCATGGCCTGAAGTGTCTGCCAGGGGTTGGGCAGCAGGATGGCCGGTGCGCGGGCAATGAGCTTGGCTTCGTAAGCCTGGTAGTCGCGTGAGGATTCCAGTTCGATGCGCGCGTCCGGAAGCTGGCGATTCAGGTGATCAACCAGGGGCTGGTAGGCTTCGCTGAGCTTGCTCGGATTGTGCAGGGGATGGACAGCGAAGCGGTAGATCGGCAGCGTGGCGGCCGACGGCGCTGAGCCATACTGCAGCGGCTTTTCGGCCGGCTGTCGATCACATGCCGCAAGAAGGAGCACGGCCAGCAAGCCGGCGAGGGCAATCAGGTTTCTCATAATTTGTGAGTCTTTGATAACCACTGCAATAAGGTCTCGAACAGTTTGTCGGGATCGACCGGCTTGCCGATGTGGTCGTTCATGCCCGCCTCGATGCAGATTTGGCGATCCTCGTCGAATGCGTTGGCGGTCATCGCCAGGATCGGCGTGTGTTTGTAACCC
>CAIYZZ010000412.1 GCA_903930805.1 uncultured Rhodocyclaceae bacterium
CGCGCGGCGTTGCCGTCCAGCTGGAAAAGGTGGAGGAAATCAAGGACATCATGGGTTATGGCGTGATGAGCACGCCCGGCGTGGTCATCGACGGCAAGGTGGTGCACGCCGGCGGTATTCCCGCCCGCAGCAAAGTCGAGCAGTGGTTGGCACAATAAGCGAGATAGTTGTCGTACCGACGGCAAAAAGTCGGCGCTGGTGGGACGGCACATCTTCATTTATTTGCCCCTTAAGCCGTATTGCGTCGCGGCGTGAAATACCCGCCCTCCCAAGTGCGGCAGGCTAGAAAGGATCAGTTACAATCACTCCAACCTTGCATGAATTGCAGGGGAGGGAAGGCTCCTCGATGTTTGGTTATTTGGATTAAAAAGGGCAGGCAGGATGTGCTGACCAAAATATTCCTAACTATTTGCCCAAACATCTTTGCAAGCCCCGTGATTGCTTGGCGGATGTTCGGGACGCAGGAGTCGGAGGTTCGAATCCTCTCACCCCGACCAATCTTCCTTCTTGGTTTGCCATCCGATTTTCGATGAAACTGAAATGCAAGGGGCCGTGGCCTGAAAACTTTTCTGTTTTACGGCGGGTAAGCAAAAAGATGGGGCACTGAAGTGTCGAAGGTGATCCTCCTGTTGCTTGTGGGGTTGCTGGCGCTCTGGTACGTCGGTCGCACTCACAAAGGGCGGTCTTCACGTTCCACTTCAAGCGCTATCCAACCTGAAAAAATGGTGATTTGCGCCCATTGTCATTTGCACGTTCCGGAAAGCGAGTCAGTAGCGGCTGCCGGACAAAACTTCTGCAGTGATGAACACCGCCAACTTGGCTCCTCCTGAGCAAGCGAGGAAGCACACCGGCTGGCTGGAAGAAGCGGAGGCTTCAGATGAATCTTTCTGGCGCTCGCTCCGGTATTTCTCTTACTACCGATTGATTGTTGCGGGGGTATTTCTCGGGACGATCATCTTTTCTGGCGGCGAACTGAGTATCGGATCGCAGGACCCGAATTTATTTTTCTGGGTTTGCGTGGCGTACATTGCCGCCGCGATTGCCTGCTTGGTGATATTGGCGCGATGGCGCCATGCCTTCAATCTGCAACTGACACTGCAGGTGTTTGCCGACATTTTTCTGCTAACACTCTTGCTGTTTGCCAGTGGCGGCTCAAACAGCGGCATATCGATGATGCTTTTGGTTGCGCTTGTCGGGGCAGGGCTGGTTGGGCAGGGACGCATGGTCTTGTTTTATGCCGCATTGGCCACGGTCTTTCTGTTGCTGGAACAGTCCTACCGCGTGCTTCGTTACCATGGGGAAGTTGGTGAATTCTTTCGTACCGGTCTGACAAGCATAGGTTTCTTTGGGTCGGCCATCGCTGCAAGGTTGCTGGCCAGGCGCGTAGTGACGAACGAAATACTGGCCCGCAAACGCGGCATCGAGTTGGCCGACCAAATGCGTATCAACGAACGAGTCATACGCGACATGCAGGACGGCGTATTGGTAATTGATGCGGCCGGTCGCGTGCGCCAGTTCAATCCTCAGGCTGCAGTTCTCCTGGGGCTTGAGTCATCTTTGCCGCCAATGCTTGCCGCTTGCTCAGCGGTGTTGGCGCGGGAATTCCTCACGCGCCGTACGCGCGGCGTCGAATCAGAAACGGTGATGCGGATTCCTCATACGGGGCGCGCTTTGCGCGCCCGTTTCCTCCCTCCTGGGGAGGGGGGGAATGCATTGATCTTTCTCGAAGATGTTGGTCGCCTGCAACAGGAGGCGCAACAGGTAAAGCTTGCGGCGCTGGGTCGTCTGACGGCTAATATGGCGCACGAAATTCGGAATCCACTCGCCGCCATTAGCCATGCTGCAGAACTATTGGATGATGAACCACCAGGTAAAGGAACGGAGCGGCTGATC
>CAIYZZ010000413.1 GCA_903930805.1 uncultured Rhodocyclaceae bacterium
CCGACGATGTCTGCCCCGTCACGCTCCAGCCGGTTAACCTCTGCCGCGCATTCCAGCCGTGGGCCCTGGGTAGCGGCGTAAACGGCAGCTCCCGAGAGCGCCACGCCCGCCGCCTCGCCCGCGCACAGCAGACGTTCACGCAAGCTGCAATCGTAAGGTTCGGTGAAGTCAACATGCACCACGGGCGCCTCACCACCGTCGAAGAATGTGGCTGGCCGACCCGAAGTGTAGTCAATGATCTGATGTGGCACGACCAGAGTACCGGGCCCAAGATCGGCGCGAATACCGCCAACCGAAGCAACTGAAATAATGCCCTCGGCCCCTGCCGCCTTCACCAACGCCCAGATGTTGGCGCGGTAATTGACACGATGCGGCGGGATCGTGTGGCCATGGCCATGGCGTGCCAGAAACACCACCTGCTGCTGGCCGATGCGACCATGAATCAGCGTTCCCGAAGGCTCACCGAAGGGGGTGCGCACCACTTCACGCCGTGAGATTTCCAGACAGGCCAACTGTGTGAGGCCACTGCCACCGATAATTGCCAGCATTCTTCTGTCTCCTGTTGATTACCTGGGATCCCCTTCAGGGGGCATGTTAGAATCCGCGCCCTTTTTGTCAGACTGCGCATTTAGCCGCGCCGCCCATCCCGATGTCCCGTCCCCTGCGCAACATCGCCATTATCGCCCACGTCGATCATGGCAAGACCACTCTTGTCGACCAACTGCTCCGCCAGTCAGGCACTTTCCGCGAAAACCAGCAGATGGTCGAACGGGTGATGGACTCGAACGACATTGAGAGGGAACGTGGCATCACCATTCTCGCCAAGAACTGCGCCATCGACTTCGAAGGCACACACATCAACATCGTCGACACCCCTGGTCATGCCGACTTCGGTGGTGAAGTAGAGCGCGTGTTGTCCATGGTCGATGGTGTACTGTTGCTCGTCGATGCCGTCGAAGGCCCGATGCCGCAAACGCGCTTTGTGACAAAGAAGGCGCTGGCACTGGGGCTCAAGCCAATAGTCGTCATCAACAAAATTGACCGTCCGGGCGCCCGCCCCGACTGGGTGATCGACCACACCTTCGACTTGTTCGACAAACTCGGCGCCACTGAGGAGCAACTCGACTTTCCGGTCATTTATGCCTCGGCCTTGAACGGCTACGCCATGCTGGCCTCGCACACGCCGGGCACCGACATGCACCCGCTCTACGAAGCCATCCTGCGTTATGTCCCTCCACCCGACGTCGACTCTGAGGCCCCGCTCCAACTACAGATCTGCTCGCTCGACTACAACTCCTACGTCGGCCGCATCGGTATCGGCCGCATCAAAAAGGGTCACATCAAACCCGGCCAACAGGTCGCCGTGATGTATGGCGATGAGGCGCGCGGCAACGCCAAGGTCGGCCAGGTACTAACCTTCCAAGGTCTTGAGCGCCAGCAGGCCGACGACGCCGAAGCCGGCGATATCGTTCTCGTCACCGGCATTGAACAAGTAGGTATTGGCGTCACGATCTGCGCCGTTGACAATCCTGTCGGCATGCCACCCATCAGCGTTGACGAACCCACACTAACGATCAACTTCCAGGTCAACACCTCGCCGCTCGCCGGCAAGGAAGGAAAATACGTCACCAGTCGCCAGATCCGTGAGCGACTCAACAAGGAACTACTCTCCAACGTCGCCTTGCGCGTCGCAGAAACCGAAAACGCCGACATTTTTGAGGTTTCTGGTCGTGGCGAACTACATCTCACCATCCTCCTGGAAAATATGCGCCGCGAAGGCTACGAAATGGCCGTCGGACGCCCACGCGTCGTTGTTCACGAATTGCCCGATGGTACGAAGCAGGAACCCTATGAAATGCTCACGGTGGATGTCGAAGATGGTCACCAGGGCGGGGTAATGGAAGAACTCGGCCGCCGCAAGGGCGAACTACAGGACATGCAACCGGACGGACGGGGGCGTGTGCGTCTCGAATACCGCATCCCGGCACGTGGCCTGATCGGCTTTCAGGGCGAGTTCCTCACGCTGACACGCGGCACCGGCCTGGCCAGTCACGTCTTCGACGAATACGGCCCCTGGGCGGGTGTTATGGCCGATCGACGCAACGGCGTGCTGATCTCGGCTGAGGATGGCCCCGCCGTCGCCTATGCGCTCTGGAAACTACAGGATCGCGGCCGCATGTTTGTCAGCCCTGGCGATCCGCTGTATGAGGGGATCATCATCGGTATCCACAGCCGCGAAAACGATCTGGTGGTCAATCCCATCAAGGGCAAGCAACTAACCAACGTGCGCTCCTCGGGAACTGACGAAGCGGTGCGGCTGATAACGCCGATTCAGATAACGCTCGAATCCGCCGTGGAATTCATCGCTGACGACGAACTGGTTGAAATCACACCGAAATCGATCCGCCTCCGCAAGCGCTTCCTCAAGGCACATGACCGCAAACGTGCTGGCCGCGAGGATGCCGTAACCGACTGAGATCGCCACACTTGAAGGGCAATACTTCACCCACATCTTGAGCGTAGTGAAAGTTGCAACTTTCACGCGGTTTCGATAGTCTTAGCCTCAACTTGTTCGACAATAGAAAGGGAATTGTTTATGCAACCGTTCCAGATCGCTCAACAGACCACTGCTCCTGAATACGCCCTGCGCCAGAACCGCGTTCTGCGTAATACCTACGCGTTGCTGGCCGTATCGATGGTTCCGACCGTGCTGGGTGCCCTGCTCGGCATTCAGGTGAGTTTTTCTTTCATGGCCGGTAGCCCAATGGTGGCGTTCCTGCTGTTCCTCGGCATTGCCTGGGGTTTCATGTGGGGTATCGAAAAGACCAAGAACAGC
>CAIYZZ010000414.1 GCA_903930805.1 uncultured Rhodocyclaceae bacterium
ACATTTACCGCAACAAAAGGAGAGGCGAAAATGTTCGAAATCATCGATAGGGATCCCAACGCCACCATCATCAAGGTGGTCGGTGTCGGCGGCGCCGGCGGCAATGCCGTCGAACACATGATCAAGGAAGGTGTCGGCGGCGTGGAGTTCATCTGCTGCAATACTGATGCCCAGGCACTCAAGCAGTCTTCAGCCGGCGTCAAGCTGCAACTCGGCCCCGGCTTGGGTGCGGGTGGCAAGCCTGAGCGGGCGCGCGAACACGCACAAGGCGAGCGCGAGAAAATCGCCGCGGCCCTCACGGGGGCGCACATGTGTTTCATCACCGCCGGCATGGGCGGCGGCACCGGCACGGGTGCGGCACCCGTCATCGCGGCAGTAGCGCGCGAATTGGGCATTCTGACAGTGGCCGTAGTGACCAAGCCCTTCGTCTTCGAGGGTCGTCGCAGCAAGCTGGCCGAAGAAGGGTTGGCAGAACTGCAACAACATGTCGACTCGCTGATCGTCATCCTCAACGAAAAGTTGATGGACGTGCTGGGCGAGGATGTCGCCATGCTTGAAGCCTTCAGGGCCGCCGACAACGTGCTTAAAAACGCCGTCGGTGGCATTGCCGAGATCATCAACGTGCCCGGTTTGGTGAACGTCGACTTCGAGGACGTGCGCACCGTCATGGGTGAAATGGGCAAGGCGATGATGGGCTCGGCCAGCGCCGCCGGCGTCGACCGCGCCCGCATCGCCGCCGAGGCTGCCGTTGCGAGCCCGCTGCTCGAAGGCATCGAACTGTCGGGCGCGAAGGGCGTATTGGTGAACATCACTGCCAGCAGCGCACTCGGCCTGCGGGAATACCAGGAAGTCATGGCCGCCATCAGCAACTACACGGCACCTGACGCCACCGTCATCTGCGGTGCGGTGTTCGACGATACGATGGAAGATCAGCTACGCGTGACGGTAGTTGCCACCGGCCTCGGATCGGCCGCAATGGCACGACGCAAGCCGGAACCCAAACTGGTTTACGGCGAAGGTGCTGGCCTGCGCACCGGTACCGATAACCTGCCGCTCGGCATGGGCATGTCTTCTGCAACGGCAGGCACTGGGGTCACTACCGGAAGCATCGACGACTTCTTCACGCCGACACCACGCGGCGGTGCGCGCGACAGCCGCGCCCAGGCGATGTCGGATACTGGCATGGACAAGTACGACATTCCGGCATTCCTGCGCAAGCAGGCGGACTGAGTCCTACGTAACATCAAGTAGGGATGACACCCGGGGAATCGCCTCCCCCGGGTGTCGTTATTTTCTGGCCTGCGCGGCCAACGCATTGGCCAAGCGCACGTAATCGCCGACCGCCAGCGTTTCGGCACGTGCCGTCGGAACAATCCCCTCGGCTTCAAGCATGGCTTCTCCACCAAATTCCTTGAGCGTGTTGCGCAGCATCTTGCGCCGCTGACCGAAGGCCGCAGCGACCAGTCGAGCAAATAGCACGGGGTCATCCGCCGTCCCGCCAGCGCCGACTTTTTTAGGGATCAGGCGTACCACGGCCGAATCGACCTTCGGCACCGGATTGAACGACCCCGGCGGCACGATGAACAGACGCTCCATGAAGTAGCGATACTGCAGCATCACCGACAAGCGACCATAGTCGCCCGTGCCGGGGTCTGCGACCATGCGATCGACGACTTCCTTTTGCAGCATGAAGTGCATCTCGCTAACCTGACTGGCGTATTCGGCCAGATGAAACAGCAGAGGGCTGGAAATGTTGTAGGGCAGATTGCCGAGGATCTTGAGCGGCCCGGATTCCTTGAGTGTGCCGAAATCATATTTCAGCGCGTCGCCAGCATGAATCGACAACCGTTCGGGCGGATAGCGCTGGCGCAATCGCTCGATCAGGTCGCGGTCGATCTCGACGACATGCAGATGTTCAAGGCGCTCGAGCAATGGCTCGGTAAGTGCGCCCAGGCCAGGGCCAATTTCCACGACCGTGTCGCCCGCGCGTGGTGCCACGGCATCGACGATCTTGCGAATGATGCTGGGAGAGACGAGGAAGTTCTGGCCGAAGCGCTTGCGCGGTCGGTGGCCTGGATGTCCATCTTCCTGCCGCTCGTTCATGCCGTGCGTGAGCGCCTGCGCTGCGCCATGTCGATGGCGGCCTCTACTGCGGAGAACAGGCTGATCGGTGAGGCCTCGCCGGTACCGGCTAGATCCAGGGCGGTACCATGATCTACCGACGTCCGGATGATCGGCAAACCTAGCGTGACGTTGATACCCTCGTCGAAAGCAGCGTATTTCAGCACCGCCAAGCCCTGATCGTGATACATCGCCAGCTGGGCATGCGAACCGGCCAGCACATTCTGGGTAAACATCGTGTCCGCCGGGAGCGGGCCAATCAGGTTCATGCCCTCGGCTCTAAGTTTCTCCAGCACCGGCGTGATCACCTCAATCTCCTCGTGCCCCATGTGGCCGCCCTCTCCCGCGTGAGGATTAAGCCCGGCAACCAGAATGCGCGGATTGGCAAAACCGAATTTTTCGCGCAGATCGGTATGCAGAATGCGCAGCGTCGTTTCCAGTTCCGCCGGTGTGATGGCGGCCGAAACATCTTTCAATGGCAGATGGGTCGTCGCCAAAGCAACACGTAATTCAGCGCCGGCAAGCATCATCACCACACGTGGAGTATTGGTTTTGTCGGCCAGATATTCAGTATGCCCGGTGAAAGGTATGCCAGCATCGTTGATGATGCCCTTATGCACCGGTGCAGTCACCATGGCGGCGAATTCGCCGGATTGGCAACCCGCCAGCGCCCGATCAAGCAGTGCGAGCACGTAGCCGGCATTGGCCGCGTCGAGTTTACCCGGCTGACTTGGTGCCGCAAGCGGGATATGGAGGATATCAAGTCCTGCGCTATTACGGCCGCACTGCTGCGCACGGGCTTCGATCAGCTCTCGATCGCCCAGTACCACGATGTGTGCAGGAAAGTTACGCTCCACCAGCGCCAGACAAATCTCCGGCCCGATACCTGCGGGCTCGCCCGACGTTACTGCAATGACGTAAGGATCAGCGATCTTCAAGCCGATACTCGACATAGGCACGGTCGCGCATCTGCCTGAGCCAGTCTTCGTAAGCCTCGTCGGACTTGCGTTCGCGCAGCGCCTGGCGCGCCAGGAGGCGCTTGCGCTCGTCACCAGCCTCGGCATTCTTGCGCTCCTGCACCTGGATCAGGTGCCAACCGAAGGGCGACTGGATCGGCTTGCTGATTTCGCCAATCTTCAGGGCATCCATGGCGCGTTCGAAGTCGGGTACGGTATCGCCCTGATAGAGCCAGCCCAGATCGCCCCCCTTGGCTGCTGACAGATCGTTGGAGTAAAGGCGCGCCAGCTCGGCAAAATCGGCATTATTGTCGAGGCGCTCCTTCAGCCCGGTCATCTTGTGTTGCGCTTCATCTGAAGACACCAGTTCATTCACCTTGATCAGGATGTGGCGCGCGCGCGTCTGGCTAATCGTGCCAGCAACAGCGCTGCCGCCGCGCCGTTCGATGAGCTTGATGATGTGAAAGCCCGCCGGGCTTCTGAGAATACTGCTCACCCCACCCGGATTCAGGCTGACGGCGGCTTCGGCATATAGCGGCGGCAGTCGATCCAGCGGACGCGGTTCGATCATGCCACCGGACATGGCATCGGGCGCCTCGGAAAAGCTCGCCGCCACCTGGCCGAAATCCTGGCCGCTCTTGATACGTGCCAGCGCTTCTTCGGCGCGCGCGCGCAACTGCCCCAACCTGACAGGATCGGCCTGTTCTGGCACGCGCACAATGATGTGACTGAGAGCCACCAGCGCCGCTTGATTGGCCAACTGGGGGTTGGCAAGATAGTTGTCGATCTCGCCGTCGGAAATGACGATACGACTTTCAACCTCGCGCTCGCGCAGGCGGGAAATCGTCATCTCATCGCGGATCTCTTCGCGGAAGCGCCGCCAGTCGATGCCATCCTTCTCAAGGGCGAGACGAAAATCAGCCAGTGGCATACGGTTGTTTTCCGCAATGCGACGCAACGCGACATCAAGCTCGGCGTCCGGGATGCGCAAGCCGACCTCTTTCGCAAACTGCATCTGCACACGATCGACGATCAAGCGATCGAGCAACTGTTTTTCCAGCACCTCGCGCGGTGGCAATGGCGTACCACGCTGGCGCAACTGGCGCTCAACGGTCGCCATGCGATCACGCAATTCATGCAACGTGATCGCCTCATCGTTGACAACAGCCACCACGCGGTCGATAACGATGGGCTGGCGCGGCTGTGCTATTGTCACCGACGGCAATAGCACGTACAACAACGCGATAAATAAAGTGTATTTCATGGTCTCGGAAAATTATTGCGCACCGAATACCGGGTCGGCAGTCGGCTGGTTGATGATGCCGTATCCCGGCACATTGCGTCTGAGAATTTCCAGCGGGTTGGAACCAATCTTCGTGAAATCGTTCAACTCGAGCTGGAAGAAGAGTGCGCTGGTTGGCTTGTCGATGATCGTGGCTAGGCGCTGCACAACGACACGCCCGATCCAGCAACCCGCATCGTATTCGAGACCGCCGATAATCTCGATGGCGCGCCCCTCCTTGAGCGAGTAGTTGTAGCGGCCTACGGCATGCCAACCACCGAACAGTGGCCATTGGGCCGACATGTCTATTTGCTCAAGCGAGGTACGGTCATAACGGTAGCCGGCGTTGAAAACCTTGTCGGATTCCGGGCGATAACGACCACCCAACACAAACCGTTCAGTCAGGTTGTCACGCGGGTTGTATTGCCAGGCAAAATCCGCGTAGGTCTTCGGCAACACCTGGCCCGTCAGGGCGGCCAGGATGTCCGCATAGCGCTCGGTGCGTATTTTTTCTGCTGACACACCCGGCGAAGCTGGCAAGAAGACGCTGTCACTCTGAACCCTGAAGTAATGACGGGTACCCAGCGTGGCGTGCAGCAACTCGGCGCCACTCACCGAATCGAGCAGGCGTGACGTCACTGCCAGGGTCAGCTGATTGGCATCGCCGATGCGGTCGCCGCCAGCATAGCGATTTTCACTAAACATCTGGGCGTAGTTGAAGCCCGCGACACCGGTATCGAAGATAGGAATATTCTTCTGGTCTCGCACAGGGACATACAGATAGAAGGCGCGCGGCTCAAGGGTCTGTACCAGCGGCCGGCCGCCGAACAAATCGGTATCGCGCTCCATGACAAACCCGCCGTCAGCGCTAAAGATCGGTACTGCACGGCTTTGACTGGCGGGCACATCCTTCCATTCGACTGCGCCGGGTCGATCCTGTCCATCAAGTTGATAGTATGTAGAGTGAATACCAATCTTCGGCGTGAGCGAGAACGCACCCATCGCAAGTGGCAGGGATAGCTGGGGATAGAGCGTGGTACGCTTACCCAGCAGATAGGTGGGATGATCGAAACTGACATATTCCGCATTCGCAGTGAAGGCCAAACCTGCCGGTAGATCGTAGCGGAAAGCGGTACCGGTCAGCTGAGGCAAGCGCTGGTATGGCTTCGGCAAGTCCTGAAGGTTCTGGATATTCTGCAGAGTCTGATAAGTCTGCACATTCAACGAAGCAGAGTACCAAGGACCTCCATAAGTCAGCACACCCTGACGTAGCAGGTTGCCCTGCGATATGGTGGCGATACGCGTCGACAAGTCGCTGAAATATTCACTATCGGAGACACCGTTGAGGTTCAGCGAGCCCGAGAAGCCATAGCCAAAATTCTGGCTATGCATGATGGAATAACCATAACGGTCGCGGTTGGCCAGTTTGTCGCTAGGCAAGTACTCGAGGCGTATTTGTCCTTTGTCATCGGGTGCCCCTGGGTGAGGATTCTGGTTGAAAGAATCATTCACGAGATAGCGAAATTCAGTATTGACCTGAACGCCACGCTTCGACATGACGCGCGGCGTGATGGTCGCATCCATGTTGGGAGCAATATTCCAGTACCACGGTGTTGCGACTTCAAAACCACTCGTACTGGAGTTGCCGATCGTTGGGGTGAGTAAGCCGCTTTTCCGTTGATTATTGAGCGCGAAATTCATCCACGGTGAATACAGGATGGGCACGCCCTGGAACTTGATGAGGGCATTTTGGGCAGTGCCGACTTCGCCGCTGTAATCGAGATCGAGTTCGCTGACACTCATTTCCCAGTCGCGTCGCCCCGGCGCGCAGGTGCTGTAGGTGGCATTCTCCAGATGATATTGATCTTCCCCGCGGAATTCCAGGTGCGTTGCCGCTCCACTCCCCGTCACAGGGGGTGGAAGCAACATGCGCCCGGTTGTCGCGAGCGCTTTGCCCTTCGGTGTGGCAGCCGGCAACCCCGACATGGTGAGCGCTGCTTCAGGTACTGCGGCGGGCTGCTTTCTGATTGTGTAGGCGGGGGTTTCAAATTCACCCGTGCTTTCTTCCATGCGCATTCGCATGCGCGGGCCGGTGATAACGGAGTCTGGCGAAGTCAGTTGCACGTTGCCGATCGCCTCCACCTCGTCATCAGCCTGCCGATAGATGATGCGGTCGGCCAACAGGGTATCACCGGCGCGTTCCAGGAAGGCATCGCCCGTGGCGATAACCTCGACCTCATTGAGCCCGGTAATGTGCTTGGCCGTGACATAGGTTGGCGCGGATGCCTTGTCGGTCGCAGAGAAAGGCGTGGTGGCAGGATGCGGAATGGCGCCGGCGGCAACATGGGCGGAATAAAGTGGTGGGAGTGCAGGACGCTCAGCCACTTCCGGCGGCTGTGTTTCAGCCGACACCGGCGCTGCATTTTTCTGGGCCAATGCGGTACCGCCCAACAGCGCAGGATCGACACGCAACGGGGGCAGATTTTGTGCGGTTTTGGTTGGACTGCTGGCCACGGCAGCAGCGAGGGGGGCAGGTGCGGTGGCAAGCACCGGGCGCACCGATACCGGTGCGGGAGTCGCTGCAACCGGTGCCGGTTTTTCCGCTACGGGCCTGGCCGGTGCAATCGCAGGAACGGGGACGGACGGTGACTTCTGAGCCGCAGCAACGGACAGTTCACGCGCCTCAGGGGGCGGCACTACCGGAGTGACTTCTGCGGTGCTGCGCGGTGAAGCGGTCTGGGTGGGCTGGGTGGGCTGGGATGCCTGTTCCTGAACTGAAGGCGCCGATTTTGACGGTGCTGGCGCAGCTACTGGAACAGGTGCTGTTACCGGCTTCAGGGGCGCACCGCCGAGCAAACCGGGGTCGACCCGCAAAGGTGGCAGATCATCGGCGGCAACGACCACGCCGCTGGCGCTTGCAAGCGCCAGCCAGCTTATCGTTACAATCACCCGCCAAAACCATGCCAAAGACATTATAGTCGCTGTTCCTGCCTGTCCTGTGCGCCCGAGCACCGGATAAGCCAATGATAGAATTCGCGATTCTATCATTTGAACGGAATGCCTCGCGTGGAGCGGATCAAGCAGATTCAGGACTGGCTGGCGACACAGCTCCCAGCACAAACTTTTACCTTGGCTCCCGCCTCCAACGACGCCAGCTTTCGGCGCTATTTTCGTGTCACGTTTGACGATGGCGCGTCGCTGATCGTCATGGATGCCCCACCGGGACGCGAGGATGTGCGCCCCTGGTTGCACGCGCAGCAGTTGTTCCACGCGGCGGGTGCGCATGTCCCGGATGTGCTGGCGCAAGATCTGGAGCATGGCTACCTACTGCTTTCCGACCTCGGCTCGACCACCTTTCTCGCCGCCCTTGACGAGCAAAATGCAGATGCGCTTTACAGTGCAGCGACAGACACACTGATCGACATCCAGCGCGCCAGCCAGCCCGCAGTCCTGCCTGCTTACGACCACGTGTTGCTCAAGCGCGAACTCGATCTTTTTCCCGACTGGTACATCGACAAGCATGTGCCGATCATTTTTGGCGATGCGGAGCGCAATGCACTCGAAGCGGTGTTCGAAAAGATTCTTGCCGTGAATCTGGGCGAACCCAGCGTCTATGTCCATCGCGACTTTCACTCACGCAATCTGATGCACACCGTTACTACGCCAGGCGTGATCGATTTTCAGGACGCCGTCTACGGCCCGCTCAGCTATGACCTCGTATCGCTCTTCAAGGACGCCTACGTCGAATGGGACGAAGAACGCACAATCGACTGGCTGGCACGCTATTGGGAAAAGGCGAAAAAGGCCGGCCTGCCGGTGCGCGCCGACTTCGGCGAATTTTTCCGCGATTACGAATGGATGGGCGTGCAGCGCCATGTGAAAGTGCTCGGCATCTTCGCCCGCCTGTGCCATCGCGACGGCAAAGACGGTTATCTCAAAGACATGCCGCTTGTCGCCAAATATCTGCGCGCAACTTGCACACGCTACGGCGAGCTGACACCGCTTTTGCGCCTGCTCGACAAGCTGGAAAACCGTCAGGTGCAGGTCGGCTACACCTTCTGACATGAAAGCCATGATCCTGGCAGCGGGGCGCGGCGAGCGCATGCGCCCGCTCACCGACCGCACCCCCAAACCGCTGCTGCCCGTGGCTGGCAAACCACTGATCGTCTGGCATCTCGAACGGCTGGCACGCGCCGGCTTCAAGGATATCGTCATCAACCACGCGCATCTGGGTGATCAAATCGAAACCCTGCTCGGCGACGGAGATGCTTGGGGTCTCGAAATTCGCTACTCGGCAGAGCCGGCTGGCGCACTCGAGACCGCCGGCGGCATCGCCAAGGCACTGCCGCTGCTTGGCAACGCACCCTTTCTGGTTATCAATGGTGACATTTTCTGCGATTGGAATTTTGGCCGCGCCGCGACAGTGCTTGCGCCCGAACAACTTGCCCACCTCGTGCTCGTCAATAACCCACCGCAACATCCGGCAGGAGACTTCACGCTGGTCGATGGAAAAGTCGGCGCTGGCGGGACGGCACGATTCACTTTCAGCGGCATCGGCATCTATCGCCCCGAGCTCTTTGCCAATATCGCGCGAGGACAACCGGCCAAGCTGGCACCCCTGCTGCATGAAGCCATTGCCACCGGCCGGATTGGTGGCGAATACCATGGTGGAAGATGGGTCGATGTCGGCACGCCCGAGCGGCTGGTCGCGCTCGATGCCGAGCTGCGCCACGCGTGCTAGCATTTCCGCATGTCCACCTCGCCGCATCAGCAACGCCGACTTTCACTCCTTGCCCGTATGGGCGATGCCGGTGGCGGCCTAGCCGTCATCCCCACCGCGCCGGAACGCATTCGTAACCGCGACAGCGCTTTCCCCTATCGCGCAGACAGCTATTTTCATTACCTGACCGGCTTCCCCGAACCGGAGGCGGTGTTGGTGCTGATCACAGGCGCTCACCCCCAATCCATCCTGTTCTGCCGCGACAAGGACATCGACAAGGAAATCTGGGATGGCTTTCGTCACGGCCCTGCGGGTGCGTGTGCAGCTTTCGGTTTCGATACGGCACATTCGATCAAGGAGTTCGATGCCAAGCTCGCCGAACTGCTCGCCGACCAGCCAGCCCTGTGGTTCTCGCTCGGCCACGACAATGCCTGGGACACACGCATCGCCAGCGCGCTCAACGCCGTGCGTGCACAAACACGCGCCGGCAAGCGGGCACCCACCGTCGTGCGCGATACACACGCCACCCTCGATGAGATGCGCCTCTTCAAAGACGACCACGAAATCGCACTGATGCGAAAAGCCGCCACCATCGCCGGTGCTGCCCACCGCCGCGCCATGCGTTACGCAACACCGGGTAAATTCGAATATGAGATTGAGGCAGAGTTCCTGCACGAATTCCGCCGCCAAGGTAGCCAATCTCCGGCCTACTCACCCATCGGTGCCGGCGGCGCAAACGCCTGTGTGCTGCACTACGTCGACAACAACCGCGAACTCATAAACGGCGACCTGCTGTTGATTGATGCTGGCTGCGAATTCGACGGCTACGCCAGCGACATCACGCGCACTTTTCCGGTAAACGGCCGTTTTTCTGGCCCGCAGGCCGACATCTACGACCTTGTGCTCGACGCACAAACGGCAGCCATCGCCGCGATCAAGCCAGGCGCAACTTTCCTCGCTCCGCACACTGCCGCCGTGCGCGTCCTGGCACAAGGCATGATCGACATGAAACTGCTCGAAGGCAGTGTCGACAGCGTGATCGAGACAGAAACCTACAAGCGTTTCTACATGCACCGCACCGGTCACTGGCTTGGACTCGACGTGCATGATGCCGGCGAATACCGTGCCGGTGAAAAATGGCGCACCCTTGTGCCGGGCATGGCGCTGACCGTGGAACCGGGCTGCTATATCCGCCCCGGCGATGATGTGCGCGAAGTATTCTGGAACATCGGCGTGCGTATCGAGGACGATGTACTCGTCACGGCAGAAGGCTGCGACATACTCACCATCGACACACCAAAGAAGATCTCCGACATAGAAGCATTGATGGCCAGATGAAAGAATCCGTTCTCATCATCGGCGGCGGCCCCGCCGGCATGGCGCTGGCCCTGGCGTTGCACCAACGTGGCGTGGTCGCCCGCATCATTGATGCCCGAGCACGCGGCGCAGCAAAAGACGACGCGCGCATCCTCGCACTTTCACATGGCTCGCGCCTGATCCTCGAAAACCTGGGCGTCTGGAGCGACATTCCGCACACCCCCATCACCACCATCCATGTTTCCCATCAGGGAGGACTCGGCCGTACGCATATCCGCGCCGAGGAAGAGAATGTGCCCGCACTCGGTTACGTGCTGGCCGCTGGCGACCTCGCAGCAGCACTCGATGTGAAACTCTCCGCACACACGATTGCCTTCGACGCCAATGCCGCCGCCGCGTCAACTCATTCCGACCATGCACTGACCGTGCATGCCGAAGGTCACATCGCTGATACCAGTGTTGATGGCGGCATACGCACTCGCGATTACGGCCAGCATGCCGTGATCTGCACAGCCCGCGCCGAAGCGCCACATCGTGGCGTCGCCTGGGAACGCTTCACCCCCGCCGGCCCGGTCGCCCTACTGCCTTGCAATGATGCCTATGCCGTGATTTTCACTTGCCCGGCCACCAATAGCGACACCATCGCGGCCTGCGATGACGCT
>CAIYZZ010000415.1 GCA_903930805.1 uncultured Rhodocyclaceae bacterium
AGTTGCCACCGGGTGCCACACGCGAGCGTACGCTTGAGGTGCTATCCACCGCCGAGCAACACTACCTGAGCCAGAATGAAGTCGAGCATGTCATCGGCGTAGCTGGATTCTCTTTCTTCGGCCGCGGCCAGAACGCGGCTATCACCTTTGTTCGGCTCAAAGGTTGGGACGAACGCCCGGGCAAGGAGCATGAGGCAGGCTCGATCGTGCAGCGCGCCAACATGGCCTTCTTCCGCATCAAGCAGGCGATGATTTTCGCCATCAATGTGCCGCCGATCCCTGAACTTGCGGCTGTCGGCGGCTTTGACCTCCGCCTGCAGGATCGCGGCGGCCTCGGTCGCGACAAACTCCTCGAAGCGCGCAACATGGCGCTGGGACTTGCCGGCCAGAACCCGGTGCTGGTGGGAGTTCGTCCCGAAGGCCAGGAAGCGGCCCCGCAAGTTTTACTTGATGTAGACCGTCTTAAGGCACGCGCGCTTGGCATCGATCTGGCCGACCTTAACGACACCCTGCAGTCGGCATTGGGCGTTGCCTACGTCAACGATTTTGTGCGTCAGGGACGCATCCTGCGCGTACAGATGCAGGCCGAGGCGGAGATGCGGCGCACCCCTGAAGACATCCTGCGTTTACCGTTGAAGAACGCACGCGGCGATATGATTCCACTGTCTGAAGTTGCGACGGCGAAATGGATTGTCGGTAGCCCGAAGCTGGATCGCTACAATGGCTTGCCGGCGATGAAGATATCAGGCAGCGCTGCGCCCGGCCGTTCAACTGGCGACGCGATGGCTGCGATGATGGCGGTGGCGAACCAGTTGCCGCCGGGGATCGGCTTCGAGTGGTCGGGCACCTCGTTCGAGGAGCGCCAGTCCGGCAGTCAAGCCCCTTTCCTGTTCGGAATTTCGTTGATCGTGGTCTTCCTTTGCCTTGCCGCCTTGTATGAGAGTTGGTCGATTCCCTTCGCGGTGATGCTCGTCGTGCCGCTCGGCGTATTCGGCGCGGTAACGGCCGTGATGTTGCGTGGTTTGCCCAACGATGTTTATTTCAAGGTCGGCCTCATCGCCATCATCGGCTTGTCGGCGAAGAACGCCATCCTCATCATCGAGTTCGCGCGCGAACTGCAGGAGCAGGGCAAGGAGCTCGTCGAGGCCACCCTCGAAGCCTGTCGCCTGCGCTTCCGGCCGATCCTCATGACCTCGATTGCCTTTATCTTCGGCGTGCTGCCGCTGGCCATTTCCACCGGTGCCGGCGCCAACAGTCGCCATGCTCTTGGTACCGGAGTGATGGGTGGGATGGTGGCGGCGACGGTGCTCGCGGTGTTTCTCGTGCCGGTATTTTTTGTCGTCGTGCGGCGTATCTTTCCCGGTCATGCTCGGCATCATGAGGAGAAGAACGATGTCTAAGCGCTTACCCATCGTTCTTGCCATCGCTGCCGCCTTGTCCGGTTGCTTGCTGGTGCCAGACTACCTGCGTCCCGCAGCGCCTGTGCCTGAGGCCTGGAAAGTCGGCGCTGGCGGGACGGCAACGGTTGTCGTGAGTGACGACTGGCGCAGCTTTTTCGCCGATGCGCGCTTGCAGGAACTCATCGTCACTTCTCTCGAAAATAATCGCGACATGCGCATTGCCGTGGCGCGGGTCGCCGAAGCCCGCGCCCTGGCCGGCATCGCCCGTGCCGAGCGGTTTCCTGCTGTGGATGTGAATATTCAGGAGCAGGCCGCGCGGATACCCGGCGATCTGTCGGCTACCGGCCGCGAAATGCTCAGTCGGCGCTACGACGCCAATCTTGGTATCGCTGCCTTCGAACTCGATTTCTGGGGACGCGTACAAAGCCTGGACGCAGCGGCGCGTGCCAACTTTCTTGCCAGCGAATACGCACAGAGCGCCTTCCGGCTAACGCTCATTTCCGATGTAGCTTCTGCTTACTACAGCCTTATCGAACTGGATGCGCGTCTGGCACTTGCCGTAGACACAGTAAAGAGTCGGGCGGACAGTCGTTACCTGATCGAGAAACGACGTGACGTCGGACTCGCGGGTGACCTCGACTTTCTCGCTGCCGATGGTGCCTGGCAGAACGCACGTGCCGATGTGGCGCTTCTTGCGCGGCAGCAGGCGGCCGCTGAAAATGCCTTGCGCCTGGTGGTCGGTAGCGAACCGGCTGCTGCCGTCATGCCAGCGCCGACTTTTGGCGCTTCGGTGGGACGTCCAGACCTTCCGCCAGAGCCGACTTTTCCTGCAGTGCCGGAAATCGCTGTCGGCCTGCCCTCTGAAGTGCTGTTGCGTCGCCCAGATGTGCTTGCCGCAGAGCAGAAGCTGATCGCCGCCAACGCCATCATCGGCGCTGCCCGTGCAGCCTTTTTCCCGAAGATCGTGCTTACCGCCGTGGCCGGTAGTGCAAGCCCCGCGCTGGCCGGACTGTTCGGTGGCGGCAGCGGTGCCTGGAGTTTCGTGCCTTTGCTGAAGTGGCCACTGTTCGACGCCGGCCGTGCTGAGGGTAACGTCGATCTCGCCGAAGCGCGCAAGAACATTGCCGTCGCCGAGTACGAAAAGACCATTCAGCAGGCCTTCCGTGAGGTGGCCGACCTTCTTTCGGCAAACAAATATTACGTTGAACAATTGCAGGCGCTGGAGGCGGCAGCGACCGCTCATGGCGAACGGCTCAAACGTGTCGAAGCGCGCTACACCGCAGGCGTATCAAGCTACCTGGAACTCCTCGATGCCCAGCGCGATCACTTTGTGTCGCAGCAACTGGTATTGGTGGCGCGCCGGGCTTTGGCTGTTACCGCAGCGAGTCTCTACAAGGCACTGGGTGGAGGCTGAGCAGAATCGCTGATGTCGTTTGTTGGTGAAGGTCTTTTGAGCTAGAATCAGCGCCCTCTGAATTCGGACTTGCCATTTGCCGCTGCGATAGCGAAAGGATGCCATGTTTCCTCCGTTGGCCAATTGAAGGCCCGGATAAGGAGGAAGTTCAGCAACTCATTGATTTGTAATACTGGAGACGTGGCCGAGTGGTCGAAGGCACGCCCCTGCTAAGGGCGCATCTGGGCAAAACCTGGATCCAGGGTTCGAATCCCTGCGTCTCCGCCAGTTAGCATTGGCTAGTATTAGCCCGTAGGAGCCCTCAGTAGTTCGCAGGTATCCGCAAGGACCAGCGAGGCGACTGAGGGTTTTTTCGTTTCAGCGCCAGTTGTTGCTGGTGTTTAGGGGTTCGGAGGTACTCTTGCGGAGGCATCTGTCCTCAAAGGCAACAATATCGGAAAGGCGATAGCGCACGTGGCCGTGGAGTTTGAGAAAGACCGGGCCGGCACCTTCGCTGCGCCAACGCTCTAGTGTGCTTTCGGAAATTAGCCAGTGTTCGGCCAGTTCGGCCTGATTCAAGATATCACTTTGATTAATGATCAACTCCTTCGTTTAAGTTCGCCGCCGAAGATGGCGGTCCTTAAATCATCGAAGGTTCGGAAGTGCTCTTGCGAAGGCGGCGGCCAAGCATGAACACGAGCACGCCCGTTCCGATCCATCGGTGGATATTGCTAACTACCGATGCTGGAAAACACTATGCCCGACATGGTCCTAGACTATCTATGCCACTTAGTGGCACAATAAGAACATGAAGCGCGTATTCAAGACCCGACATTTCAGTCGCTGGATGCGGAAAACGGAACTCACCGACCGCGTGCTCTGCGAAGCTGTGGCAGAAATGGTTCGGGGTCTGATCGATGCAGATCTTGGTGGCGGAGTTGTAAAGAAGCGGGTTGGGCTTGCGGGCCGTGGAAAACGCAGCGGGGCTAGGACACTGATTGCGACCAACAAGGGTGATCGATGGTTCTTTGTATTCGGGTTCGAGAAAAATGAACGAGCCAATATCGGAGACGACGAACTGGAAGCTTTGCAGGAGGTCGCTGAGCAATTGCTAGCCAGAACCGGGCGGCAATTGGACGAGGCGGTCAAGGATGGTTCGCTACAGGAGATTTGTGATGACGACAAAGACGAAGGTTAAAGCCAAGAGCCGGATCTTCGAGGCCGTGCACGAAACGGCCAGTGATCTTCATCGTCTTGGCTTTATCGACAAACGCAAGATGAGCAAGTTCGACGCGCTGTGCCTTGACCCGGTGCCGGAGTACGATAGCGTGAGAATTCGTGCGCTACGTGACCATCTGCAACTTAGTCAGGCTGTGCTTGCTGCAGTTTTGAATACCAGCCTGTCGACGGTTCGTAAATGGGAAGTTGGTGACAAGCATCCCAGTGGCCCGTCGCTCAAGTTGCTCAATCTACTGGATCGTAAAGGGCTGGAAGCTGTGCTTTGATTACCGAACGAGTTTGAAACTGGCTGATGG
>CAIYZZ010000416.1 GCA_903930805.1 uncultured Rhodocyclaceae bacterium
AGGTGCGTAGGTGAAGCCTTCCAGCTTGCACAGCGCCTCGGCCAGCATGGCAGCGTTGTAATCGTGGTTGATGACCCAGTTGCCCCACTTGTCCTTTTCCAGCAGCGAGGGCGCGAGGCGGTAGTAGCGGAAGCCGCCGCCGCCCGCCCAGCCCACGGCCTCGGTAATGCCGCCAGCGTCTGCGCCGTCGATGACTTTTTGCAGGCGCGGAATGATGTGCGTGTGGCAGTGCTCGCCCAGCTCGATCATGATCCAGCGCCGCCCCATCTTGTGGGCCACCGCGCCGGTGGTGCCGGAACCGGCGAAGGAGTCGAGGACGAGGTCGCCTCTGTCGGTGCAGATATCTAACGCCCGGCTTACAAGGTCTTCTGGCTTTGGAGTATCGAAGACCGCTTCCTCGCCAAAAAGCGCCTTCTGGTGCGCCTTTGTCTGCCTTGTCGTATCAAGGTCATTCCAAATTGTCGGATGAGGTCGAGACGGATTCTCCGGTGCAAATTCACGCGTGTATGGAACCCATCTCTTGCCTCCATTCAGCTGGCGGAGCTTCCAAACCAACTCGCCTTTCGCAATCAGATCGTCAACTGCCCTCTTGCCCAACGCCCAGCACGCCTCTCTGCCGTCATCATGAATGGGCAGGACTTCGGTGCCATCTGGCGCGACAACAGGAAAGAACATTGAGGGACGATCTGACCGAAGGCTGTTCTTGCCATTCTTCTTCAGCAAGCGGTCCCTGTAAGGGCGCGCACTTTCCGAGTCCGGTGGCCGATAGGCGTCGAGGATAGACGCGTCCTGCCGTTGCTTGAATCCTCGCGCCCCAGGCGTCTTGCTGACGCAAAGCACGTACTCGTGGTCAGGTGTAATCGGCACCTTGTTATCGTTCGGGCTATCGACTTTCTTCCAGATGAACGAGGTTACGAAGCAGCCTCGCCCAAACACCTCATCGCACAACACCTTGAGGTAATGCGCCTCATTGTCGTCGATGGTGATCCACAGCGAGCCATCCTCCGACAACAGCCGCTTGATGATCTCCAGCCGGTCGCGCATCAGCGACAGCCAAATGGAATGCTCGACGCCGTCGTCGTAATGCGTGAAGGCGCTGCCGGTGTTGTAGGGCGGGTCGATGAACACGCATTTCACCTTGCCGGAAAACTCTCCCTCCAGCGCCTTCAGCGCCAGCAGGTTGTCGCCGAAGATCAGCCGGTTATCGAAAAAGTCGGCGCTGGTGAGACGGTGTTTCGCGTGATACGACCTTGCAGGGTCTTCCAGCAGGATGCGTGGCTCCAGCTTCGGCCGGTTCTCCTTGCCAATCCAGGTCAGTTCGAGTTTTTGTTTCTTAGTCATTCGGTGCTTTCTGCCACCTTGTGGTGAAGTACTCTTTTGAGGCTGGTACTCCATCCTCAGTAACGTCACAAAATTGATAGTCCAAATTTTCGATTCGGTGAAGTGTTGGCTTCCCAACTTGCACAGTATCGACATCGAAAAGGGCCAGATTCAAACCTTTGCCGAGGCGGCTGCGATATATCACTCCGTCAAATCCTGCGATACGCAAGCTTTCGGCAATCGCCTGCGTTGGGATGTAATCCTTGGTTGAGTCTTCTGGATTTATCGGGATCGAAAACGCACGACCGATTGCCGCCCAGACCGCGTTCTCTCTTTCCTCCGGGGACAGTTCATGCTCGTAGTGCACGTAATCATCACTCTCATAACCAGTGCAATCGACAAGCAACACATCGCGAGAGAGTTCAACTTCGGCGACGGAAACATAGTCACCTATTGAGGGCCGAAGTTCAGAGATCGCAGTCTTCGCATCGTCTGCTGCATACAGGCAGGGCGGCATGCCCTTGGGAGCACATCTCCCCTCGGAAGATGATTTGCTAAGCGGTTTCATACCGTCTTTTGGGTAAGGCAGCAGAACAGGCAAGTCATCGGAAGGGGGAAGTTTATGGCCGAGTGTGTAGCCCTTGCGCGCCCGCCAATAAATCGCCCCCTTGGGAGCTGTCAGCTTACGTTGCAGACTTGTGATGAGTACTATCTCCAGAAATTCGCCTGCCGCTGGATCAAGGCAGAAACGCGACTTTTCTCTAATGCTGATAGAAAAGGACTCAAAGCTGTCCCAAGACTGAAATCCACTCATCGGTACCTCATTCGTATTGGTCATCGCCGTACCGTATCGAACAAGTCAGCGCCAGCGACACGGTGCCTGGCGTGATAACTCCGCGCCGGGTCCTCCAGCAGGATGCGCGGCTCCAGCTTGGGCCGGTTTTCCTTGCCGATCCAGGTCAGTTCGAGTTTTTGTTTTTTGCTCATGGGCTCTGTGATAAATGATCAGTACCGACGTCGCATTACTTCATGCACCTTGAAGCGCGGAAAATAGGGTTGCGTGCGCGCTGAATTCATCAGCGCCCAATAGCATTCGCGCGCAAACGACGACGTAATCGTCTCCGGGTAGAGAAATCGGTAAGGCTGATCCGGTTCTGCGCCGGGAACGTAGCTGCGGACGTACTCGGCCTGCAAATAAGTGTGAATGCCCCATCGAACATTGCTCAGCAACTCCACGATGCGGCTGCTGTGGTACAGAAAAACATCGTCATGAAAGCGTGTGTAAAAATCTTCCAACGCCAGTAGCGAATCCGGCTCATCGGTCGCAAGTTCAGAAGCGTTGAGATGCTTCTTCAACTTG
>CAIYZZ010000417.1 GCA_903930805.1 uncultured Rhodocyclaceae bacterium
GCACCGAGGCCGTGGTCATGCCGCGGGATAACAGATACCACGCGATCAGCACCACCAGCGCGGTGCCGGCCGGCCCTAGGGCGCGCAGCGGCTGGTCTGGCACGAGCACGAAAAGTGCAAGCAGAAACACCACCGAGCCGGTCAGGATGAAGGCAAGCGCATATCTCAGGAAGGATTGCACTGGTTCCCGGAACAACGGAATATCGAGTGTTTCGTGTGGCCGCTGGTGTTGCATGTGCACCCCCGATGCTTTGATACCGGACGCCTCCCTGCAACCGCCGGAGTCCTAAACCATGGATGGCACGAATCTTATCGATCCCGCAGGGGGAAACAATTCGGACGACTACGGGGAGGGCTAAGGCAATTCCCTAGTCCGCCTGAGGCGGAACCCTATGTGAAGCGTAGATGCTAAAATCGCTCAAATCCATGCGGGATTCCGACGTCCGCGCCGGACAGCCGATTTTGAAGCTAGAAAGGGAGACGGCTGACAATGCATAAAATGGCGCCGGTGGCGTGGGCGCATATCCGACCTGTCTTTATCGCGCTGGCGCTCCTCGCCGGCCATGCTTTCTTTTACAGCGCGGACACCCGGGCCGACAAAGCGATCCGGATCGTCGCGAGCCAGAACTACCCTCCGTTTTCCTACCTCGAGAACGGACAGCCCGCGGGCTTCGACGTCGACGTGCTCAAGGCGATAGGCGAAGCGATGAAGCGCGATATCCTGATCGACCTGCTCCCCTGGGACGTTGCGCAGCGCCAGGCGCTGGACCGATCGGCCGACGCCCTGTCCGGCCTTGCCATCACGGACGAACGCAAGCGCCAGTGGGACTTCACCCGGCCGTTGCTCAGGCACAGTTTCAGCCTGTTCGTCCGTTCGGGCGAGCAGGCGATCCGAGGAATTGACGACCTGGCAGGCCGGCGTGTGGCCTGCAGGGCCGGCGGGATCACAAAGACCTTCCTGGAGTCCAGGCCGGGAATCGTCATCGTGCCCATTGACGATGAGCGTGCGGCCTTTCAGATGCTGCAGGCAGAAGAGGTCGACGCGGTTGCCTCGGATACGCAGGGCGGCGCCTACCTGCTGCGCGCGCTCAACATATCCAACATCAGCGTAGCCGGAGAGCCTTTTGCAACCCTGGATCTTGCCATAGCGGCGCCCAGGGGCAATGCCGGACTGGTGCAGCGCCTGGATCACGCACTGGCGGCACTGGAGCGGGACGGCACACTGGCGCAGATTCGCCGGAAATGGGAGCCAAAGCAAACTATTCTTCTGCGAAAAGAGGACCTCATTAACCTGACGACGATGGCGGCGCTGGCGCTGGTCGCGCTGATCGTGATCGGATTTACCGCCTGGGTCATCACATTGCGCCAGGAAATCCGGAGGCGCGAGGCGATTGCCTCCGATCTCGGGGCGAGCGAACAGCGCTTCCGTATACTGGTCGAAAATGCACCGGAAGGCATCGTTGTCTGGGACGTGGACGCGGAGCGCATCGTCGATGTCAACCCCAGCATGGAGCGCATTTCCGGCTACGATCGCGACAGATTGCTCAAGCTCGGCTTCACGGATTTGTATCTAGAGGACCAGCCAGACAAATTGCCGCTGGCGCAGAGCGTTCGCAGCAATATCACCCGTGTCCTGAACGGCGAGCATCTGTCCCTGGTCAGAATGCTGCGCCGACGCAACGGCGATGAAACGCTTTGCGAAGTTCAGCTCGTCAGGTTGCCGGACGAATACAGGCGCTTGTTGCGGGCGAGTTTTGTCGACATCAGCGAGCGAC
>CAIYZZ010000418.1 GCA_903930805.1 uncultured Rhodocyclaceae bacterium
ACTCACAAATAACCGTTGAGCGGCCCGCTCTGCTTTAGAGCAAGGCGATCGTCAGCTCATTTTCCATTCTGGTTGCCGTCTGAATAACGCGAGGCGTACGAGGCGGTACGCAGCTTAACAAATCCAAATAAAAAATAAAAATAAACGTACTTATTGCGTGATTAGGACTACCGTGAAGCGTTCCGAAGGAACTGCCAATGCCGTGAACCCCGCATCCCGATCTACGCCGCGTTTGCCACTAACGACGCGGCTAATTGCGAGACAAGCGCAAATCACCCTAGTGAAAGGACGGCTGCCATGAACGATTTCAATACTGAATACGCTGCCACGTTTCCGATGATGATGGAACGCGAGAGGATTAGGCTGCCAAAAGATGAATTTCTCGAAAATGCAAATGCATTATCAGAATCAGCCTCCAACGACTTGGTTGGGAGAATTGGACGACACTTCGCAGTTGAACTGACCCAAGCCGGATTCCAAGAAGTTGAGGTGCATGCGTTAATGCTCGAGCGTGAAGAAGAGCAACTTGATGAGTGGCGTCTGAACATGACTAAGCTTCATCGAGATCTGGATTGAAGGTAAGGGTCGGAGCGACGATTCGCGGTCTAAGAATGCAGCCGCTGGGCATGTGCTGCAAGCCGCCGTTCAAGTTTCGTGATCTCCGACCAGCGACACAGTGACTGATCTTGGAAAAGATGGGTAACGTCAATTTTAATAGACGGGTCAACGAGTTTATGCGCCGCCCCGTACGCGCAATGTTCCATTTTTTTGACGGAGATAATTATGCCTAAGAAGACTAAACCTGCGGATGCCGCATTGGAAGTGCCAGCGAAGGCTGTGAAGAAAGCCGAAAAAGAGCGAAAAATAGCGGCGAAGAAAGCGAGGAAACTAGAGAAGAAAGTGGAAAGAAAGGCCAAGAAGGCCAAGGAAAAAGCTGCACAGCAAGCAAAAAAAGCGGCGAAGAAAGCAAGAAAGAAACTGCAAGCCGCAGTAAAGCAGAAATCAATAGCCAATTCGCTTGCGAAGAAAACCAAATCGAAAACCACGGGGATAAAGTCGGTAAGAGCAAACGTCCCTATTAAACGGACTACGACCGTCGCTGCGAAGCTAAAGAGGAAGTCGGTCAAGAAGTAAAGGCTTAGGGAGCCGGCGCAGGCTTAGTTAGGGAATCGTCAGGGAAATCCGCCAAATCGAAGACCGCCAAGAGTTTAATGCAACGCCAAAGAGTCCAGTGCAAGCGGGTTTCTTGCGTCTTGACTTTGCATTCGGCCCACGTTTGATCTTGTCTTCGATGCTCGGTATCGCTCAAGTTTGGCGGGCGACAAGTCAGGTAACCCGGCGCTAGGCTTTCGCTGTGGCAGGGTTGCGGTCCAGATGCTCACGGACACCAAAGCATTTTCGGCCTGTTCAATCGCACGCGCCCGCCGGCCGCCAGTGCCATGGAGTTGTAATGTCAGGGTTGCAATCTGCCTGCAACAAACACAGGAAGGAGAAACAATGGGAATCACGCTGGACCTGTTCCGTAATGAGACCGAGGGACAATCCTTTCCTGCCGGACAGACGATATTCTCGAAAGGCGACCCGGGCGATGCGATGTACGTTGTTCTCGAGGGCGAGGTCGAGTTGAGAATAAACGGTTCGGTCCTCGAAATCCTCCGTCCTGGGGAACCATTCGGCGAAATGGCGCTGATCGATGGCTCACCGAGAATTGCGACGGTGATCGCCAAGACCCCCTGCAAACTTGTTGCAATATCGGAAAAACGCTTTCTCTTCATGGTGCAGCAGACGCCCCATTTTGCGCTGCAGATGCTGAGGGTTATATCGGAGCGCCTGCGCAAGATGGACATGCGCCAGTGATTGTGGTGCGTGAGATATCTCAAGCGGACATCGTCAAAATCTGGCAATCAGCTAGTGCGTGGCGTGCTTACGTCCAGATCAACCTGTTGTCGCTTTACGCCCGCAAAGATCGGAAGAAAACAAGCTGAACAAAATGAAAATCAAACAGCGCGTTGCCTGCGACACCTGCCACTACTTCATCGACCAGGGTCACGACATGGGGGCCTGCCATCGGTACCCCCCGAGGTTTGCGGGCGTGCAGACGCCAATTGAGTTGCACCGGTGGCGATTTCCGTTGGTGGTGCCACATTCTTGGTGCGGAGAACACAAGCCGAGATGTCAGGGAACATCCTCTTTCCCACCCGAAACCCAGTAGCCAAAGCTATTTGAGTGTATTACGGGTACCAAGCGATGATCGGCACCTCTGCCTTGAATAGGATCCTTAGCGCACGTCCCGTGTTTGGGAATGATCATTTCACTTACCGCACGCCACGGTGGGTCGAGGCAATGTATTGCTGTCTTTTTCTCTCAATTACGGCGTCGCTGGCCGTTGTTGCCTTGTCGACGATCGGAATCTTTTCCTTGCTCACGATGATGCTGTGCCTCGCATCGTACATATTTATCCTGTTAGCGCTACGCCGTCGCCCCGAGGCCGCTTCCATCTACTTTGTCTGCGACCATGAGGGCATCTATTTCCCTTCTTCGCAGGCGCGGTCAGTTTTTGCGAAGACAAAGAATGTTCGCTGGTTGCAAGTGCCCTGGCACAATGTTTCCGATGTCAGGATACAACTGCTCCTGGACGAGACGGCCAATACGAAGGGAGTAGTGTTTTCTATCGTGGCCAGCGCCTCGGAAGAACACGAATTTCTGGCTCGACACAGCGCGCGCGTATGCCGGGGAGGACCCAAGTCTGGCTTCGGCAAGCAATGCTTTGTCGGATTCTCGAATTTCTTTTGTCGACACGTTGATGTTATTTCGAATATCGAGCGCTTTCATACATCCACCCCAGCCGCTCGCATTCGCCAGTTTGCGACCATTCTTGAGAACAACCTCGCCGGGAAAGGTTGATCCTGGCGTCCGGATCAATGTTCACGCGATTGTTGCCAGTTGCTCTGCTTTTTTCGGTCTGGTGACCAGCCCGGCCATACCCCACAGCCTGCCCGGACAGATGATGCAGCCGGCTTCCGCCACGACGGCCAAGTCCGGTACCGTGGTCGGATGGTGAACATGGTCACGCACTTGTCTGCTACAAGGACCTGTGTACTGTGTTTCTCACTTTTTCTGGCCGCACACTGCTTGCCTGCACGCACGGCGGAACTGGTCGGCCGCGTAGTTGACGCAGTGAACGCCCAAACTTTTGCCGGCGCCCTGGTCCAGGTTCGCAATAGTGGTCAGGATGCGCGCGTTGGCACCACCGATGGCCTCGGTGTTTTTCGGATGCCGGGCTTGATGCCTGGAGCTTATATTCTGGACGTCAAGCTGCCCGACGGGCATGACTTCGTGGCCCGCGTAGTGCTGCTGCCGAATCGCAGGACACAGTTTCTCGAGCTCGACCATAGCCGGATCGTTCCGCCGGATGATGACGCGCAGTATTGAGGATCCGTGAGCGTCAATTCAGAGCGGTCGGCTGAATCAGCTTGGGCTTGGTAAGGGAGCGGCGGCTCCAGTTCAGTTAGCTGACCTTTATGACCTCAAACGCTGTGCGTCTCAAACGGGTCGCGTCCCGTCCCCGGTGATTTTGGGTAACGGACGCTCGCTGGAACTGTAGTAGGTGGCGGGTACAAAAGCGAACACCCGGCCACGACCTGTCGTTCATCAAGCCCAAGAGCGTGGCTACCTGGCGACCGGTATGCGCCCCTTTGCCGCCGTCGATTCCTCGATGTGATGCCCCAGATGGTTGGATGGCACGAGGTGATGCTGCTGACGATTCTCTCTG
>CAIYZZ010000419.1 GCA_903930805.1 uncultured Rhodocyclaceae bacterium
AGGTGGAGGCGCTCGGCTTCGATTTTGGAGATGTCGAGGATGTCGTTGATGACGGAGAGTAGGTGCTTGGATGCTTGATCGACCTTTT
The DNA here is from genome assembly GCA_903930805.1 of uncultured Rhodocyclaceae bacterium. Classification (GTDB taxonomy): domain Bacteria; phylum Pseudomonadota; class Gammaproteobacteria; order Burkholderiales; family Rhodocyclaceae; genus Sulfuricystis. Next base: position 89 of record CAIYZZ010000419.1, read on the forward strand.
TGAGTTGATCGATCAATTTTGGGTTATCCGTCTGACGTAGCGCGAGATTGGTCATGCCCATGATACCGTTCAACGGTGTGCGCAACTCATGGCTCATGTTGGCAAGGAAGGTGCTCTTGGCGCGGCTGGCCGCGGCGGAATTGTCGCGTGCCAAGACCAGTGCAGCGTTGGCCGCTTCGAGCTCGGCGGTGCGATATTGCACGCGGGCCTCCAGTTCAGCATTCAGCGCCCGGACTTTCTGCTCGGCGTCCCTGAGTTGCTCGCGTTCGTCAATCAATTGCTGTTCGGTGGAAAACAGCTTGACCGATGCTTCGTTGATGGAGGCGCCCAGTTCCGCAATTTCAAGAATATCGTCAGGCAGGGTGATGCGCTGTCCCGTGCGCTCGTTGAGTTGCTTGGAGAAGGCTGTAAGCCTGCCGATCGATTGCAGAATGGGGTTGAGCAGCAGGAAGATCAATAAAGCGCTGCCGACTACCCAGGCTGACGTCATGAGCCAAGCGTCTTTCCAGACTTGCGCCTGCCCCGTGCGGATACTGGCTAGGCTGTACTCGGCCTTGAGCCAGCCGAGCGGCTTCCCTACCTCGATCGGTTGCCAGATTACCAGTTGGCCGCTTTCGATGACCATCGTCTGCGCGACATTTGCCGGCGGCGACACGCGAGTCATTCCGGTTAGCCTCAGTGGCGGCCCGTTTGGGTTGCGCTGGATATCCCAGATGAGCTTGCCATCAGGCTCGCAAACCACTAGCCGCTGAATGTCGGGCAATGCTACCGTGCTGGCCAGAAACTCGCCCAGCTCCGCGTAATCCTCAATCAGTAACTGGTGGGCGCTGGTATCGGCAACGTTCCTGACCATCACCGAGGCACTGCGCCGCATGGCTTCGAGCAGGCTGGTGGCCTGGCTTTCTGCCGTCACCCAACCGAAGCTGGCGCCAGTCGCCAGCAGAATGCACGAAACGGCCAGAACAATGCGGGTATTCAGCCGGCGGGGCAACAACGGCATGTCACTGTCCCCAGTTCGTCATGCCCTTGATGTCGATCTTCTCCAGCGCGCTGTAATCTTTGTTGTAGTCTGCCTCGACAAGGTCGTCGAGCCGCATGGGTCTGAGCAATTCCTCGCCCTCGGTCGTTGCTGCGAGCTTCAGCATGGCCTTCTTCACCGCGTCGCGTACCTGTACGGGAACGCGCGGGTGCGCACTGATGGGATGAGGCGCGAATTTCGGCGTACTCGCCACCTCGCGCAATTGCGCCCGGGACTCTGCAGGCTCCCGTTCCAGTTCGCTGGCAAACACGGCCCCAGCATCCACCTTGCCCATCAGAACGTTAAGGATCACGTTTTTCGTCGAGCCCGCATAATTCTGCATGAACGTCAGATTTTTTCCATAACTCCTCAGTTCATGCTGCATGTAGACACTACAGATGTTCTTGTTGCCGACGAACGAAATCTGTTTTTTATCCAGGTCGTCGATGCTGCGGATGGGCGAATCCTGCCTCACATACAGCTTGATATCGGCCAGCTTGCTATCGCGCACCAGCGGTATGTAGTGGGCCCCCTGGCGGGCCACCACCGTCTGGATGGGCGAGGCATAAATGAAATCGGGGGTGCCGCTCCAGATCTCGCGTTCGAATTCGGCCATCTGGTCGAAGAACTTTAGGCGAAACCCGATCCCGGTGTCCTTGGTCAGGCGCTCGATCACCGGTGTCCACATTTTGCTCATCACAGCGGGCGGCGCGCCTGGTATGACCGCGAAGGTGTAGACGGCGGCATCCGCTGCCGTGGCGGCCTGAAAACTTGCACCGACCAGCATGAAAAGCGCAGCCCAAATTTGAAGAACGTAATTCGTGATTCTTGACATGATGCTGTCCTTTCATTGACCGCTGGAGTATGCCTGTGCGCGTTGTCGCCGGCCTGAAGCACGGAAGAAAAGCAAACGTCGACGCTATACCTTTCACGTATTACTGTACTGCACTGAACGCATGGACTCGGGAACCTCGAGAGGCGGCTGAGATTGAGGCCAACCGAGTGTCAATGTGTCTATTGGCTGAATGTCACCATTGTAAGAGCACCAACCATACGAAGACAGAAATTTTGATAACGCTGGATGGTTGCACTTGGCCGCGACTTGCCTGCCACCTGAATCGAATTCTACCTATTGGAACGGCAGGAGCACCTGACATTGGCCACTCAAGACCTCCGCGCTTCGGGGCTGTCAGTGACCGTTACTGCATAGGGATCGTTGGAACAGAAAAATGTGGTGGCTCTGATTGAGTGGCCGTTTCGGAGCGCGACGTGAAATGGGCGTCGGCTATGGAGCGATTTCTCCAGCATCCCTTCATGGCCGGACAGGGCCAGTGGCCACCGATTACAATCGACCAGATCAGCCGTTGAGACGCCTCACGCACTACTTGGTAATCGTGCGGTTGCTGACAGTGGTAGTGCTGGCCACCCTTTTTACCGACAGTGAGACCAGAAAAGGGAACTCCTCGGCGGCGGACTGGACGATGCGAAACTCTCGCCCAACAGAACGAGCAATCCAGGTCACTAGCACCTTGAGGTCCACAGCTTCGCAGCGAAGGTCTGCAACGACGCAGCCCCGATCCTGGTACACCGGGAAGTCCGTGCAACCCCAAGGCTTGAGTTTTCGATCATAGACTCGGCACGAGCGGTGTGCTTCGTCGTAGGCGGGACAGGCTTTGCGATGGACGTAGTAAAGCCCATCCATCGCCCGAATCTCCTCGGGACCCTTGCCCGAAGATAACTGCCTGTCGAAAGCAGCGCGCGACTCTTCGATCTGCCAGAGTGCCTTGAGCTGCGTCCAATCTAATTCGAGGACAAGCGGGTCGAGCCGACAACAAGGCTTCGCGCACTCGGCGCAGTGAGGGATGACAACGGCAACCTGATAGTTGGCGGCCGCTACGGTAAGCTCCTCTGCCAAGAGACGGCGGGATTCCCGGTTACTCATCGCAGAGCAGGCAGGAGAAGTGTAGTGGCTTGCGGAAAGAGGGGCATACGCATCAGATATTAGCAAGACACCTGCCTTGCTCGGCGAGAAACGTAACAATCCTCGCGTAACGTTCTGGCATGGCCTCCCGCCTCAAAGCAATGATCGACCTGCTGCACGCACCAGGCGACGTTGCCCTGGCGACCCATTCATCGTCCTTTGGGTAGACGCTCACCATAGTTGCAGCTAGAATGCGCCACTCTCTAAATGAGAGAAGCAGTAGGCGGTTAGCTCAGCTGGTTAGAGCGTTGCCTTGACATGGCAAAGGTCGGAGGTTCGAGTCCTCTACCGCCTACCAAAGTTATTTTGATCGAAAGCGCACACTGTGTGGTGCGCGTTTTTATGTAAGCATCTGCCCTGTTTTTGTTGTTTTTTGGTGGGGTGCAATTGGATATTTTTCTAAATTTTAGAAAGATAGCCTCAAAGCCAGTCATAGATGCTACCTTGGTGGCGATTGGTACCCTGGATGGAATCTGGATGATCCGGCGGGAAATGCGAGTTGTCCCTGAGATCAAATACAACCAAATCAGCGGTCAACGTTTGATGGGACATCAGTGAAAAAAACGGAGGATTTGTGACTATGAGCATGCGTCAGATCATCAGTGGCCTGCTTGCCGGCGGCCTGATAATTACTGGGCAAGCGAACGCAGCACCCGAGGATGACCTACGTGCAATGATCGAGCAAGGGCACCATGCCGATGCCTATCAGGCTGCCAAGGCGCAGCCCGATCAAGTAGGGAATCCTCTGTTCGACGTTTATTACGGTATTGCCGCAATCGAGGTTGGGCAGGCGAGCGAAGGGGTGCTTGCATTGGAACGTTATCGCATGTCGTTTCCACAGGACGCCAATGCGGTGCTTTACATGTCACGCGGCTACCTGATGCTCGGTGAGGCTCAAAGGGCGCGTGCCGAACTTGAAGCCTTGCTCGAAACGGCGCCATCTGATGAGATCGCCACCGTTGCCCGTGCATTGCTGGAGTCTGCCAGTGGCCAAGAGTCGGCCGCAGGCGGCGGTGTTCGTGCTTATGTTGAAGCCGGGCTAGGGGCCGATAGCAACGTGAATGGGGGGGTGGGTTCTTCGGTCGTAACCTTGCCGGTGTTTGGCCAGATCGTGGTACCGCGCAACATCACTCGGACAGGTGATAACTTTACTCATCTGGCGGCTGGCATGACGGTCAACCATGTTATCGACCCCGGCCTGTCCATTTTTGGTGGCTTGGATTTCAGCACGCGCCTACATTTCAATGATCAAAAATATGATCAGGACGTGCTGGGCGGTGTGTTGGGCGTTGCCCTGAAGCGAGGGGGTAACCTCTGGCGTGCCACAGCCTCACAGCAAACGTTGTGGCTGGAGAATGATCGCTATCGCAGTGTCACCGGCCTCGCTGGCGAGTGGGGCACGGAAATCCACCCGAAAGGCTTTCTGAATGCGTTCGTCCAGTATGCGCGCTTTGACTATGGCGAGCCGGGGGGGGGTATTTCCGATGCTGACTTCTATGGCTTGGGCGTGGGCTACCGTCGTGTTTTCGATGGTGCTTATCGTCCGACGCTGGCTTTGGCAGTGACCGGTGGCGATGATCGCAACGACCGGGGTCACCATGAGCTGTCGCGTAAAATCTGGGGCGCGTCCGCAACATTTTCGTTTGTCCCAATGCCGAGGTGGAATGTTTCGGCTTCGTTGTCCCACCAGGAAAGCGACTATCAGGACGAACAACCCTACCTCGCCGTGACGCGTCATGATCGCTTCGACAGCTTCATTTTGGGTGCCGGTTATCAGATCGATCGCCAAATGAGCGTGCGGGGGGAGATGTCTTATTTCGACAATGCATCGAACATCGAACTCTACAAGTATGACCGTCTGCAGGGCATGGTCAAGCTCCGCTACGATTTCTAAGATTAACAGGGAGACAGGGTCATGATGAAGAAATTTGCAAGTTTCCTGGCGGTGTTCCTCCTGGCAGGGGTTTCTGCTGCTTTTGCCGACGAAGGCAAGCTGGTTGCGGCCGTTGGCGACATCTTTTCCGTTCGCGATGGCAAGGAAGCCCGGTTACAGCGCGGGGCGGCGGTGCGTGCGGGTGATCTGATTCGTGTCGGCGTCGACAGCTCTGCGCAGATTCGCATGAATGACGACTCTATCGTCGCTTTGGCACCCAACACTCAGTTCAAGATTGAGGAATACAAGTTTTCTGCCGATAAGCCGGCTGAAGGGCGCGCGATTTTCTCCCTGCTCAAAGGAGCTTTGCGTACCGTAACCGGGATGATTGGGCGCGAAGCGCGCGAAAACTATGCCGTCAAGGCTGGCACGGTTGCCACCATTGGTATTCGCGGCACCCACTATCGCTTGCGTCTTTGTGATGAAGATTGTGCCGCGGATTCGCCGTCAGCAGCGAACGGACTCTATGGCGGGGTGACAGAGGGACGCATTGGCGTTACCAACGACAGTGGCACGGATGATTTCGGTGCCGACGAATTCTTCTTTGTTGCCGATGCGGCCAGCCGTCCGTTGCGTTTGCCGGGTCCGCCCGATCTGTTGATTGATCGAGCGAAGTTTCTGGCCAAGATGAAAGGTGATGGCGCGTCGACTGTGGCATCGGCCCCGACTTTCGATAGCGCGTCCACCTTACCTGCGGTGCCTGCATCGGCTGCACTGAACAACCTGTCAAACCTGACCTTGCAGCAACTCCGTCCTGCCGAGTTGTCTGCTTCGCCCAGCCAGTTGGCGCATGTTGCCCCGATTGTCGACTCTGGCGGCGGGGGGTTCACCAATATTGGCGGGAGTGGCACCATCCGTGGACAGATCGTCTGGATGACAAATGCGGATATCGACCTGCATATGCTCGCTCCCACGGGGGGGGTGGTCAATTTCACCAACCCGACCTTATCGTTGGGTGCTGCCACGGCACAACTCGATCATGATAATCTCGGCAGTGTGATTGATATCGCGCCGGACAAGCGTGTCGAGAATATTACCGTGACGGGAACGCAGATTCCAACGGGCCTGTATACATTCTCCGCGCATAGTTACAGCGGCAACAACGGTGGTTTGCCCACCACAGTGCAGGTGATCACGACCGGCAATGGTGGCGTCACTTCAGGGGGTGGTACTACTACGCTCACCTCGGGTCAAACCTCCGGGAGTTATGTGGTTGATTACAAGCCGGGCGTGGCACCGGTTTATTCAACCAGGTAGCCTTTGTTTAACTCATGCCGCTTCGATGAGCCTGCATGAGCACATGGCAACCCCCCCCCGGAAGTCGTATTCCGGGGTTTTTTTCGCCCACTCTAAACGGCCTCAAAGTGCTCCAGTACCAGTTGTACTTTCGCTTCGCCTTGCCATTCATTGATATCGAGGCGGAAGGCGGCGTGGATGCGGGCAGGGGCGCTGTCGGGATGGTTGAAGTGGATGGCCTCCAGGCGTGCATTGCCTTTTTTGAGCGTCAGCTTGAGGTGCTTCTCTTTCAGCAGGCGCTGCTGGATAACGTCGAACTGATCGGCAAACACTGGCGCAGCGAAGCCTTGGCCCCAGACCGCGTCTTGTAGCAGACGTGCCGGCGTCAGGCTGTAGTAGCCGGCTTCGAGGGAGCCGTCGGTCTCGAGGGTGCGGGTGAGCGCTGCGGGTGTGAGCATGGCGCTGGCAATTTCTTCAAAGGATGTTTCAAAGGTCGGCAGGTCAGCTTCCATCAGTGTCAGGCCGGCGGCGGCGGCGTGGCCACCGAAGCGTTTGAGCAGACCGGGGTGGCGTTTTGACACGAGGTCGAGCGCATCGCGCAAGTGCAGCCCTGGGATCGAACGGCCGGAGGCCTTGAGTTCGCCATCCGCGCCGCGCGCGAAGACGAAGGTGGGGCGGTGCAATTTTTCCTTGACGCGACCGGCAAGGATGCCGATGACGCCCTGGTGCCAGTCGGGGTCAAACAGCGTCAGGCTGGCACGCCCACCAGCGTCGATGTTATCGAGTTGGATGATCGCCGCCGCCTGCATGTCGGCCTCGATGGCACGGCGCTCATGATTGATGGTGTCGAGTTCTTGCGCGATGTTGAGGGCGCGGGCCATGTTGTCAGTGGTGAGACACTCGATGCCCAAGCTCATATCGGCAAGCCGGCCTGCCGCGTTGAGGCGTGGTCCGACGGCGAAGCCGAGATCGAAGGTACTGGCGCGTACCGGCTCACGTCCGGCGATCTGCAGCAGGGCGGCGATGCCGGGTTGCAGTTTGCGCTGGCGCATGCGCGCCAGACCCTGCGTGACGAGGATGCGGTTGTTTTGATCGAGTGCTACGACGTCGGCAACCGTCCCGAGCGCAACGAGGTCGAGCAGGGTGGCAAGGTTGGGTTCTGCTTGTTTGGCAAATGCGCCGCGTTTTCTCAACTCTGCCCGTAACGCAAGCATGACGTAGAACATCACGCCGACGCCGGCGATGCTCTTGCTCGGAAAACGACAGCCAGGCTGGTTGGGATTGACGATGGCATCTGCTGCCGGGAGTTCATCGCCGGGCAGGTGGTGGTCGGTGACAATCACCGTCATGCCCAGGCGCTTGGCTTCCGCCACCCCCGCGACGCTGGCGATGCCATTGTCGACTGTGATAAGTACATCGGGATGCATGGCGGCAGCCAGTTGTGCCACTTCGGGTGAAAGACCGTAGCCTGTTTCGAAGCGGTTGGGCACCAGGTAGTCGACCGTCGCGCCCATGGCGCGCAAGGCGCGCAGGCCGACGGCACAGGCGGTGGCGCCGTCGCAGTCGTAGTCGGCGACGATGAGTATTTTATTTTGCGCAGCAATAGCA
>CAIYZZ010000420.1 GCA_903930805.1 uncultured Rhodocyclaceae bacterium
GGCAACTGACCGAGGCGCAAGCCAAGGCATCGGCACAGGCACTCTCCCTGCAACAACTGGCCCCGAACGGCGAACTGAACCTGGAGTTTCTCAACCAGGGCGGCACGTTCAACTTCTCGGGCTTGCGCTGAGGGTGGCCGCCGGCGGGTGAGCCGCGCATTCGCGAACGATCCAATCCGGTAGAGCATCGTGGCTAAAGACTGCTACGCCATTCTAGGCTTGCTGCCCACGGCCGAACTGGTCGTGATTAAAGCGGCCTACAAGGCATTGGCACAACGCTATCATCCGGATAAGTTTTTAGGCGATCCTGCGCTGGCAAGGTCAAAGATGGCGCAATTGAACGCAGCCTACCGAGTGCTTTCCAATCCCCAGCGGCGGCAAGCCCACGACCAGGAGCTCATGGTCGATCTGGCCGATCTTGACGACAGTTACGCCGAATGGATACGAGCATTTGTCCATGCCAGAAGGTATGGGGACTGAATTACGCGGAACTGTTTACACGAGTCTTAAAAGGGGTGGCAATGATTCCGCGAAATGAGGGGCGGCTATGGCCTACGTCAATGCCCTGAAAGCGGCACTGCCAATGCCACTGGAGCAGGTGATGCAGGGGGAGACGATTAAGTTCAACTGAGGGCCATCCGCATCGGCGATCACCGCCGCTGAGAACGACGAAGGCTCGGCGATTCCTTACTCCTCAAATAAATCAGCATGCGACCCAGTGCGCGCGAAGTTAATGAGTACCCCTTCGGTTTGATAGATGAGTAGAAAGTCGCCCCCGATATGACACTCACGGTGGTCGGCCCATTCGCCCTTAAGTGGGTGGTCGAGCCATTCCGGACCTAGCGGCGCATCGTTGGCAATCAACAGCAGCATCACCTCTTTCAGCCGTCGCATGTCGTACCGGCCAGAGTGGGTCAGTCGTTCCCAATCTTTCCGGAAACTTTTGGCGTAGTCAGATGCCCGGGGCAATGCGCTTCGCTTATCGCGAGGCAGTTTTTTCGAGGTCATTGATCAAGGCGTCGGCGGTTTGAAATCGAGCGGCGCGCAATTTCATCATTTTTCGAGATTCTTCGATCGCCGCACGGGTTTCAGCATTCGGTACTTTGAGTTCCAATGGAAACGCCTGATCGGAAACGACGCGTTTAAGAAAAAGGCGTACGGCATCCGATACCGACAGGCCCATCGCAGTGAGCGCCACCGTCGCCTGAGATTTCACTTCATCGTCAACTCGGACGTGGAGCATGGAGGTTTGCGCCATACGTATCTCCTGAATAAACGCTAATTATGTCTCTCGTTTGCGATACAGTCAATAGAGGGATGTCAAGCCACCTGCTCACCCTTCTCGTCCTTCTCTGAAAGAGGCTGAACAATCCGGATGAATGAGCAGGTGCAATATCTATTGACACGCCCATAAAAATAACTTATCCATCTTCTCGCCGTGACCAGTTACGCCCATAGCCCGCCCAGTGCGGGCTTTTTGTTGGGTTGGATTGTCATCATAGGCCGGTTGTCTGAAAGGACAGCCATATGGCGAAGTTCGTCTCAACGTCACCAGTCTGATTTCTCTCCCCTGACCTAACCCCAGCAAGCCAAATTTCTTTATGCCGCCTACGGTGGCAGGAGGTGTCACGTGCTGAACAAACATCCCAAACCAGATCAGATCGCAAGCTTGCTTGACGCCGATCCAGTCTTCCAGCATCGGCTCGAACTCGATCTCGTCGAGGATATACGACTGGTGCAGTCGGCACTACGCTGACCACATCCGCCTCACCGGTGAGGTAGAAGCCGCCGATAGTGTCGTCCTGTGGCTGACTCGCCGGCTGCTGGATCGCCTGATCCCCCACCTGAC
>CAIYZZ010000421.1 GCA_903930805.1 uncultured Rhodocyclaceae bacterium
ACACTTTCCTCCTTCAGATAGACACCATCACACTCGAATTCAGTGCCTTGGCTGCTGTCCTGTCACCCACAACAACAGGTTCTGGCGGTGCGTAAGTGGTCAGGCGTCAATCAGTTGTGCCATGATGTCGCCTACCATGTTGAGTAGCAGGCACGAATCTCTTGTTCCGGAGGAATGCAAATGCTTGAATTGAACATAAACGGCAGCGTTCGCCCCGTCGATGTCGAGCCCGAGATGCCCTTGCTCTGGGTCTTGCGCGACCACCTTGGCCTTCTTGGCACCAAGTATGGCTGCGGGATATCGATCTGCGGCGCCTGTACAGTCCATATCGACGGGCAGCCCGTGCGTTCCTGCGCCTTGCCGGTTTCCGCTGCGGTCGGCAAGAAGATTGTCACGATCGAAGGGCTTTCAACATCCGGTCTGCATCGCATCCAGAAAGCCTGGATCGATCATCAGGTACCCCAGTGCGGCTACTGCCAGACGGGCATGATCATGTCAGCCGCCGCTTTGCTTGAAAAGTATCCCAAGCCTTCTGATGCCGACATCGACGCGACGATGACCAATCTCTGCCGCTGCGGTACGTATGCCAAGGTCAGGGAGGCCATTCACGCGCTTGCCGCCGAGCCTGCCAACCCCGGCAAGAAAATCTCCTGAGGAGCATGGTCATGACAACTACTGTCTCCCGCCGCGATTTCCTCAAAGCTTCGACGGCCTTGAGCGGAGGTTTGGCGCTTGAATTCTGTTTCCCAGCCAGTTCCGCAGCAACGAACGGGAAGTCCGTTACCGAGGTCAATGCCTGGATCGTGATCCACCCCGACGACAGGGTCGTGATTCGCATTGCACGCTCCGAAATGGGGCAGGGCACCTACACAGCGCTTGCCCAACTTGTCGCCGAAGAACTCGATTGCGACTGGTCGATGGTCAGTGCGGAATTTGCCTCACCCAATGAACACATCAGGCGGAACCGCATCTGGGGTTCCATGTCCACGGGGGGCAGCATGGGCGTGCGCTCTTCGCAAGACTATGTGCGCAAGGCGGGTGCCAGTGCCCGCGAGATGCTGACACGGGCTGCTGCGATGCGCTGGCAGGTTTCTCCTGCGGAATGTTCCGTCGACAAAGGGGTGATTACGCATGCGCCGAGTCAAAGAACCCTGCGCTACGGACAGGTCGCTGCCGAAGCGGCCAAACTTTCTCCCCCGGCTGATGTGAAACTACGCGACCCCAAGGACTGGAAGATTGCCGGAAAGTCCGTCAAGCGTCTCGACATCCCTGACAAGGTGCTGGGCAAGCCGGTCTTCGGCGTCGATGTCGCCCTGCCGGGAATGTTGCATGCTTCGATTGCGCAGTGTCCGGTCTTCGGCGGAAAAGTTGCAAGCATCGATACACAGGCAGCAGAAAAGATGCGCGGGGTGCGGAAGATTGTTCGTGCCGATGCGTTCGTCGCGGTGGTCGCGGATAGCTGGTGGCGGGCAGACGAGGCTTTGAAGGCAGCCCGTATCACATGGGACGTGGGCAGCAACGGGAAAGCAGATAACCAGACCATCATGGCAATGCTGCGCGACGGGTTGGCCGAACCGAATCTCCCTCAGGCACGCAAGCTGGGGGATGCACAAGCTGCGTTGGCGGGAGCGGCAAAAGTTATCGAAGCCGAGTACCAATCGCCTTACCTCAACCATGCCACCATGGAGCCCCAGACATGTACCGCATGGCTCAAGCCCGAGGGCTTCCTGGAAATCTGGACTTCGACCCAGAATGGCGAGGCTTCCATGGCGGCGGCGGCGGAGGCCTC
>CAIYZZ010000422.1 GCA_903930805.1 uncultured Rhodocyclaceae bacterium
ATCCGCGATATCCGCCGCATCATCGCCCTGTTGCCGAAACGCAAGCAAACCCTGCTGTTCTCCGCCACCTTCTCCGACGAGATTCGCGGTCTGGTCAGCGGCTTGCTCGACAATCCCGCCAGCGTCGAGGTGGCCCGCCGCAATGCACCCGTCGAGGCGATCGCACAGGCCGTCTACCATGTGGACCGGGAACGCAAGAAGGATCTGCTGGTCAAGTTGATCAGCGACCATGGCTGGCACCAGGTGCTGGTTTTCACGCGCACCAAACATGGTGCCGATGCCCTTTCCGACCGGCTGTTGAAGGCGGGCATCCAGTCAGCGGCGCTGCACGGTAACAAGAGCCAGGGCCAGCGCCAGCGTGCCCTCGAAGACTTTAAAAAGCTCAAGCTGCACGTACTGGTCGCTACCGACATCGCTGCGCGCGGTATCGATATCGACGAACTGCCTCATGTGGTGAACTACGATCTGCCGAATATTCCCGAGGATTACGTGCACCGTATCGGCCGCACCGGCCGTGCCGGCAGCAGTGGCGAAGCCGTCTCGCTGGTGTGCGTAGACGAACTCAAGCTGTTGAAGGACATCGAGCGGATTCTCAAGCGCGATATTGAGAAGCGCGTCGTGCCCGGTTTCGAGCCCGATCCACGCATCAAAGCGGAACCGATCCAGAAGCCCCGTACCGGTCGCAGCGGCCAGGCTCCGCACCGCAGCGCGCCAGCCGGTCAGCGCAAGCCCCAGGCGGCGGCGGGCGGGAAACCCGCGCACAGCGGTGACGGTCAGCGTCGCGCCACTGCGGCCGGGCACCATTTCGGCTCACGGCATCGTTGAGGCGTAGAGACCATGAAATTGTTCTTCAAAACCCTGCGCATCCTCCTCGGCCCCTTCATGCTGCTGTGGGAATTTCTCACCTGCCCACAAGGTCTGGTGCGCCCGCTGGCGCTGCAGGAACAGGTGGATCAGCAGTGCCGTAACCTCGTGCTGTATCAGTTCAAGACCTGTCCGTTCTGCATCAAGGTGCGGCAGGAAATGCGCCGCTTGTCACTGCCCATCGTGCATCTGGATGCGCAGCAAGAGGGCAGCAATCGGGCTGATCTTATCGCCGGCGGTGGGCGGGCGATGGTGCCCTGCCTGAAGATTGTCGATCCTGCGGGCAACTGCGAATGGCTCTACGAATCCGGGAAAATCATCGACTATCTGCGCGGACGTTTTGCAGAATTGCGGTAAAGTTCCGCTGCCGTGGCACCGCTGCGGCCAACCTCTATGTAGGCGAATAATCATGACGACTGCCCTTTTCGATTCCACCATCACCAGCCTGCCGCTGCTCGGCCGCGGCAAGGTGCGCGACATCTACGCCGTCGGCGATGACAAGATGCTGATCGTCACCACCGACCGGCTTTCCGCTTTCGATGTCATCCTGCCCGACCCGATTCCGGGCAAGGGCGCGGTGCTCACCGACGTGGCTGATTTTTGGTTCAAGAAGCTGGCGCACATCATCCCGAATCAACTCACCGGCATCGACCCCGAAACGGTGGTTGCGGCGAATGAGCGCGATCAGGTGCGCGGCCGCGCCATCGTCGTCAAGCGGCTCAAGCCCTTGCCCATCGAAGCGGTGGTGCGCGGCTATCTGATCGGCTCGGGCTGGAAGGATTATCAGGCGACTGGCAAGGTCTGCGGTATTGGCTTGCCGGCTGGTTTGCAAATGGCCCAGCAACTGCCTGAGCCCCTGTTTACCCCTTCGACCAAGGCTGAACTCGGCACCCACGACGAGAACATCGACTATGCAACGGTTGAGAAAACCGTTGGCCCGGTACTGGCGGCCCAAGTGCGCGCTGCCGCCTTGCGTCTTTACACCGAGGCCGCCACCTATGCCCGGACGCGTGGCATCATCATCGCCGACACCAAGTTTGAGTTTGGTTTGGATGCTGCCGGCACGCTCTACCTGATTGACGAAGTGTTGACGCCCGATTCCTCGCGCTTCTGGCCGGCCGACACCTACCAGGTGGGCAGCAGCCCGGCCAGTTTCGACAAGCAGTTCGTGCGCGACTACCTTGAGACGCTGGATTGGAACAAACAGGCACCGGGGCCAAAGCTGCCCGCCGATATTCTGGCAAAGACCACCGCCAAATACCGCGAAGCGCTTGACCGCCTGGCCGGCTGAACGTCGCCGTCCTGCCAGCGCCGACTTTTTGCGGACGATTGAACCCTCGTCCGCCGTCCCCATTTTGAGCCCATGAACCCACTTCTCGATTTCACCGGCCTGCCACGTTTCGACAGCATTGAACCGGATCACGTTGCTCCCGCCATCCGCCAGTTGCTCGACGAAAATCGCAAGCTGTTGGCCCAGTTGGAGCGGCCTGACACGCCGGCCACTTGGGACGATTTCGTCATGCCGATGACCGATGCCGGAGAGCAGTTGGGACGCGCTTGGGGCATCGTCGGCCACCTGCATTCGGTGAATGATGTGCCCGCATGGCGTGAGGCCTACAATGCGCTGCTGCCAGAGGTGAGCCGGTTTTATGCCGAGATCGGCCAGAATCTGGCGCTCTTCGAGAAGTACAAGGCGCTGCGTCAAAGCCCGGCATTCGCATCGCTTTCGCTGACGCGCCAGCGCATCATCGACAATGACATCCGTGACTTTCGCCTTGCCGGTGC
>CAIYZZ010000423.1 GCA_903930805.1 uncultured Rhodocyclaceae bacterium
AAGAAGGCTGACAAGTTCAAGAACCTCGTCGATTGTGAAATCGCCGATTACCTCGACAAGCACGAGTTTCTCGACTTGGTACAGACCGGCCAGTTTGACGGCGCAGTGGAAGCGATATTTCACGAGGGTGCGTGCTCGGATACGATGGAAACCGACGGCCACTACATGATGGAAAACAACTATCGCTACTCGCTGGCGCTGCTGGATTTCTGTCTCGACCACGAGGTTTCCTACCTGTATGCCTCAAGCGCCTCGGTGTATGGCGGTGGCAGTGTTTTCAGCGAAGCGCGCGAACACGAGGGGCCGCTCAACGTCTATGGCTACTCCAAGTTTCTGTTCGATCAGATCGTGCGCCGCCGTGTGCTGGCCGATAGCGGTGCTACTTCTCAGGTCGTCGGATTCCGCTACTTCAACGTCTACGGTCCGCGTGAGCAGCACAAGGGACGCATGGCCTCGGTGGCGTTCCATCACTTCAACCAGTATCGTGCCACCGGCGAGGTCAAGCTCTTCGAGGGTTGTGACGGCTACGGCAATGGCGAGCAGAGCCGCGACTTCGTTTTTATCGACGATGTGGTCAAGGTCAATCTCCATTTCCTCGACCATCCAGAAAAATCCGGCATCTTCAATCTCGGTACCGGCCGCGCCCAGCCGTTCAACGACATTGCCACCGCCACCGTGAATGCCTGCCGTGCGTGCGAAGGCAAAGCTGCGCTGTCGCTGGCGGAGATGGTGGCGCAGGGTATTGTCGAATACATTGATTTCCCGGAGGCGCTCAAGGGCAAGTACCAGAGCTTCACCCGGGCCGATATTTCCGCCCTGCGGGCCGCCGGCTACAAGGCTGATTTCGCCACGGTCGAGCAGGGCGTAACCCAATATGTGGAGCATCTAGCCAAATGAATTTCAAGACGCTCGATGATTTCGTTGGCAACACGCCGCTGGTGCGGCTGCAACGCTTGCCGGGCGCAGAAAATGCCCACCGCAACAACGTCATTCTCGCCAAACTCGAAGGCAATAATCCGGCCGGTTCGGTGAAGGACAGGCCCGCGCTGTCGATGATCCGGTGTGCCGAGCAACGTGGCGACATCAAGCCTGGCGATACCCTGATCGAGGCGACCTCCGGCAACACCGGCATAGCGCTGGCCATGGTCGCGGCAATGCGCGGCTACAAGATGGTGCTGGTGATGCCCGAGAACCAGAGCGTCGAGCGCCGCCAGAGCATGAAGGCCTACGGTGCCGAACTGGTGCTGACGCCTAAGGCTGGCAGCATGGAAGGTGCGCGCGACATGGCCGAGCGCATGGTGGGCGAGGGCAGGGGTATCATGCTTGACCAGTTCGCCAACCCGGACAATCCGCTTTCGCACTACGCAGGCACCGGACCGGAAATCTGGCGCGATACCGCTGGCCGTGTCACGCACTTCGTTTCGAGCATGGGTACGACGGGCACGATCATGGGTTGCTCGCGCTACTTCAAGGAAATGAACCCGGCGATCCGGATCATTGGCTGTCAGCCCGAGGACGGTGCGCAGATTCCGGGGATTCGTAAATGGCCGACCGAATACCTGCCGAAGATCTGCGATTTTTCACGCGTCGATCAGCTCGAATCCGTTGGCCAGCAAGATGCTGAAATCATGACGCGGCGCTTGGCGACAGAAGAAGGCATTTTCTCCGGCATCTCATCAGGCGGTGCCATGGTCGTGGCGCTACGTATTGCCGCCATGGTGGAAAATGCCGTCATCGTCAGTATCGTTTGTGACCGTGGCGACCGTTACCTCTCGACCGGGGTGTTTCCAGCATGATCCCCGCAACATGATCCCCATTTTAACTTTCGACATCGAGACGATTCCCGATGTTGCCGGTCTGCGCCATCTGCATGAGCTTCCCGATACCGATGCGTTAGCCGATGCAGAGGTTGCCGAGTTTGCTTTCCAGAAGCAGCGCGCGAAGAATGGCTCGGATTTTTTGCCGCTGCACTTGCAGCGTGTCGTCGTCATCTCCTGCGCTCTGCGCAACGATGAAGGTTTCCGCGTCTGGTCGCTGGCTGAACCGAAGTCGGGTGAGGGTGAGATCATCCAGCGCTTCTTCGACGGTGTCGCCAAGTACACGCCCAATCTGGTGTCGTGGAACGGTGGCGGCTTCGACCTGCCGGTGCTCCACTATCGGGGTCTGATCCATGGTGTTGCTGCTCCTCGCTATTGGGACATGGGCGAGGATGACCGCGATTTCAAGTGGAACAACTACATCAGCCGCTACCACACGCGCCATCTCGACCTGATGGACCTGCTGGCCATGTACCAGCCGCGCGCCAACGCGCCGCTCGACCAGTTGGTCAAACTCATGGGCCTGCCGGGCAAACTAGGCATGGAAGGCGGGGCGGTATGGGGAGCGTGGCTGGATGGCAAGATCGACGCTATCCGCGACTACTGCGAGACTGACGTGGTCAACACCTACCTCGTCTATCTACGGTTCCAGAAAATGCGCGGCAACCTCTCCGCTATGGCACACGCGGCCGAAGTAGCCGTCGTGCGCGATCACCTCGCTGCGCTCGATGCACCGCACTGGCGGGAGTTTCTTGCCGTCTGGACGAGTTGAGAACTACTCGCTGCGTGCCGCGCGTACCGCACTGCAGAGTTTGCTAAAGTCGTCCTGACGTTCCCAGTCTTCCAGTAGCACGGGCAGTTTGCGCTGCCAATTGGGGTGCTGATGTTCCAGTGTACCGGGCAGGTTGGGTTGCTCCATCACACCAAAAATATCCTCGGGTTGCACCACGAGGATTTGTGCCGGCGAGCGTGCCAGATAGGCGTGAATCGCCGTCACGGTAGCGCTCGAGATATCCGGCATTGCTGCCGGGTCTTTGCTCACATCCGCCGGTAACAGCTTTTCCTGCTCGAGGGCCCAGAGCAAGCGGCCGCGATCCCAATCGCGTTCGACGATGAGGTGCTGGCGCAGTTCCTCGCTGGGGAAGAGATTCAGTTCGGCGCGGATGTCGAGATCCTCGCCGTGCCAATAGCCGCGCAGGCTGGGCAGATCGTGGGTGCTGGCCGCGACGAGTGCTTGCGCCGGCATGTCGGCCGGCAGATGGAAATTGCCGTCAGGGTAACGTTCGAAAATCAGCGGGTGGTAGGAGAGCACGCCGCATTCGGCCAGGCGCGGGCGGAAACCATCCGGCACGGTACCGAGATCTTCGCCGATCACCAAGCATTGGTTGCGTTGGCTTTCGAGCGCGACGATGCCCAGCATGTCCTCGAAGGGGTAATGCACATAAGCGCCTTCGGTGGCGGGGATGCCCTCCGGTACCCAGAACACGCGCATCAGACCCATCACATGGTCGATGCGTAGCGCACCGGCATGTTTCATGTTGGCCTGCAGGATGTCGATGAAGGGGGTGTAGGCAACATCGCGCAGGCGGCGGGGTACAAAGGGCGGCAGGCCCCAATCCTGCCCCATCAGGTTGATTTCGTCCGGCGGCGCACCGGCGTGGGCGCTCTTGGCCAGAACGTGTTGCCAGTTCCAACTTTCAGAGCCGCCGGGGTTGGTGCCAACGGCGAGATCCTGATAGAGGCCGACAGCCATGCCGCAGGCTTGCGCGCGGGCGGCGACGGCAGCGAGCTGAACATCCGCCAGCCATTGCAGCCATGCATGGTAGGTGACGGCCTCAGCATGGCGGGTGGCAAAGTCGGCAACGGCCGGCGCTAGCGGGTCGCAATACTCTGCCGGCCACACCGGCCAGCCCCAGGCCTGCGCATCGGCGGCGTAAAAGTGCGCCTGCAAGGCCTCAAACAGGGCGTGACGTTCAATCTCGTCACCTTGGGCGGTACGCCAGGCGGCGAAGGCGGTGGCACGTGCCCCGGTGCTGACGAGGAAATGCTGGAACAGGAGTTCCAGAATTTCGAATTTTGCCTGTGCCACACCGACGTAGTCGACCAGTGTGGCGGCGCGCAACGTTTGTAGGCGTGCCAAAAAGTCGGCGCTGGCGAGACGGCGTTGCGCCTCTTTGCAAGTGGAAAATTCCGGCACAGTTTCGACATCGAGGTAGATCACATTGACGAAACTCCGCTGCGACGGGCTGTAGGGACTGATGTGTACGGGGTTGTGCGGAAACAGCGCGTGCAGGGGATTTACGCCGACGATGGCACCGCCGGCTTTTGCCGTTAGTTCGATGAGCCTGGCTAGGTCGGTGAAGTCGCCGATGCCCCAGTTGCGCCGTGAGCGCACGCCGTAGAGTTGCACCGTCAGCCCCCAGATCCGTCCGCCGTCCTGGATGGCTGCGGGTTGGTGGCATTGTTGCGGGACGACGATCAGGGGCAAAACGTGAATTGTGTCGGCGCGGCGAAATTCGATGCGGTGATAGCCCAGGGTGTCTATGGGCGGTAGTTCCATATCCCCGGCCGGCAGAGATCTTCCGCTTAGGGATGATGAGCCGTTCTCGAGGATGAGTGTCCAATCCCAATCCGTCAGCTTATGGGGAATACGGAATGTTTCCCCGGCGCGAACCACGAGCGCCGGGGGCAGGAGGCGTTGCCGTGCGGCGGCCTCGATCCCAGCGAGCAGCCCGGCGGGATCGTCGGCAACCTGTTCCGGCGGAAAATGCATCGCCGTCAGTAGCGACTGGCGGGTATAGGTTGAGGTCTGATGATGGCCGCCCCAGATGTCGTGGTAGGCGTCGGCGATGCCGCAGACATTCGCGAGAGTTTCAAGTGTGTCGGTCATGTCGAGCTTACCGTGGATTCTTCAAGGTCATGTTGGCGCAGCAGGGCGAGCGTGCGGCCTTCGAGCGGGTAGGTGTCACCGCTGAGGTATTTGCCATCGACTTGCAGTCCGGCGTGATAGTGGGTATCAAGAATGGCCTGCCAGACGCAGCGCTCGCAGAGGATGGGCAACATGAAATCGACCCGTTCGTGGTGGGCGTTGAACAACAGGATGAAGTTTTCGTCATGGATCGCCCGGCCACGCGCGTCGACTTCGCCGAGTGATTCTCCGGACAGATAAACACCGAGACTGCGGGCGAAATCATGTGCCCATTCCTCGTCGCTCATCTCGGCGCCGTCGGGCTTGATCCAGTGAATGTCCTTGATGCCCGAGCCCTGAATCGGCCGGCCTTGAAAGAAGTTGCGGCGATGAAAAACCGGATGCGCACGGCGCAGATGGATGAGGCGGGAGACGAAGTCCATCAGCTCGCGGTCGGCCGGCGAAAGAGCCCAGTTGACCCAACTGATTTCGTTGTCCTGACAATAGGCGTTGTTGTTGCCGTTTTGAGTCCGGCCCATCTCGTCGCCGGCCAGCAGCATCGGCACCCCCTGCGAGAGAAACAGGGTGGCGAGCAGGTTGCGCTTCTGGCGCGCGCGCAGGGCGTTGATGGTCACATCGGTGCTTTCACCCTCGACGCCACAGTTCCAGGCCAGGTTATTGTCGCTGCCGTCGCGGTTGTCCT
>CAIYZZ010000424.1 GCA_903930805.1 uncultured Rhodocyclaceae bacterium
CATATTTGATGTCATTGAGACTTAGCACTCCCGGACGAACGTTTTGGGAGCGAATAAAAGGAATTCCTTCTGCTGGTGAGCAAAAGTGCGCAGTCGTCTCTCCGACGTGCCCAACCGAAACTCGCTCACAAACTTCTTCAAGTGGCTTAAAGACCCAGTGCGCAGCAAGGCGCATAGAATTTTGGGTAAAAGTCGGCGCTGGCGAGACGGCGCTTCCCGTGATTTTCTCCTGCACGACGATTCGATCCTTCTGGATGATCTTGCGGAACGACTCGCTGGTCGTCGCCCAATCAACCACATCGACCTTGATCGGCAATTCGGATTCGTCAAATGCTTCTGCCAGATCGGCGACAACGCTGATCGGCAGCGGTTGATCGCCAACGATGGCGAGATCGAGGTCTGAAAAAGGCTTGGCGGTCCATTTCACGCGCGAGCCGAAGGCCCAGACTTCGCGTTCGGGAACTAATTTCCGAAGTATGGCGAGCACGAGCTCCAAGTCGTGCGGGTTCAGGTCAATCGGCTGCACGGTTACGCTTTTCCAGTTCTTCAAGCAGATAACAAACGTCGCTGGCGAAATCGCGCAGCACGGCGACGATCTCTTCGGCCTTGTCTTCGTCGTAGGTGTGGCTGGTGATGTTGCGTTTGTCGCGGTAATTTTTGAACCGGGCCACATCGGCAACCAAACCGGCCTCCGCGCCGGAGCGGATGACTTCCATGTAGGTCATCTTGTCGACGGTGGCCGGGTCGGCAGCCATTTGCTCCAGTTGCCGTTTAAGCATCTTGAAGCCGAGCTCATGAGTGAACTCGAATGCCTGAATCGACGCGGCCCGAAATTGTTCGCGCAAATCCGGGTCATCCGCCAGTTCTGAATAGAGGTAGCCGAGGCTTTTGCCCAATGCCGTATAGGCGCTACGTAGTGGTGAAATATCGAGAGCCATGACTTTTACCCTTTCGTGTTCGCTTCGTCATTCAGGAAGCCGAGCGCTCGCAGGTTGGCGCGGATGGATTTCTCCAGCACTGCACCGGTTTCAAATTGTTCGTCCAGTTCGACCGACAGCCGCCGCATCTTGTCTTCAAACGGTTCGCCGTCGCCTTCGATTAGCTCTGAGCCGACATAGCGGCCGGGAGTGAGCGCGTATTCGGCCGAACGCACTTCGTCGAGACTGGCGGCCTTGCAGAAGCCGGCAATGTCGGCATAGGCAGCAGCACTGTCGCCGCGCCAAGCGTGATAAGTGCCGGCGATGGCTTTCAGATCGTCATCAGACAGCTCCCGGTGCGTGCGGTCGGCCATGCGGCCGAGCTTGCGGGCATCGATGAACAGGATTTCGCCGGAGCGGTCGCGCAGCGCTTTGCCTTCCTGTCCTTTGCCATTGCGTTTGTTGCGCGCCAGGAACCACAGGCAGACAGGAATCTGCGTCGAATAGAAAAGCTGGCCCGGCAGCGCCACCATGCAATCGACCATATTGGCATTGATGATGGCCCTGCGAATGTCACCTTCGCCGCCGCTGTTGGATGACATGGAACCGTTGGCTAGCACAAAACCCGCAACACCGTTGGGCGCAAGGTGGTGAATGAAGTGCTGCACCCAGGCAAAGTTGGCGTTGCTGGTGGAGGGCAGGCCGTGAGCCCAGCGCTTGTCTTCCTTGAGACGGTCGCCGCCCCAGTCGCTCATGTTGAACGGCGGGTTGGCGATGATGTAGTCGGCCTTCAGGTCGGGGTGCATGTCGCGGTGGAAGCTGTCGGCGGGTTCCTTGCCAAGGTTAGCTTCGATGCCGCGAATGGCGAGGTTCATCATGGCCAGCCGCCAGGTCGTCGGGTTGGATTCCTGACCATAGACCGACACATCGCCGATATGGCCGCCATGCGCTTCGACGAACTTCTCGCTGCTGACGAACATGCCACCTGAGCCGCAACAGGGGTCATACACACGCCCTTTGTAGGGGGCGAGCATTTCGACCAGTAGCCGCACGACGCTTTGCGGGGTGTAGAACTGACCGCCCTTTTTGCCTTCGGCGCTGGCGAACTGGGAGAGGAAGTATTCATAGACGCGGCCGAGAATGTCCTTGCTGCGGCTTTCGGCATCGCCCAAGCCAATGCCGGCAATCAGATTGACCACGCCGCCCAGGTTGCGCTTATCCAGCGAGGGGCGGGCATAGTCCTTGGGCAGCACACCCTTGAGACGCGGGTTGTCGTTTTCGATGGCGACCATGGCGTCGTCGATCAGATTGCCGATGTTCGGTTGCGTGGCGTGGCCTTGCAGATAAGCCCAGCGCGCTTCCTTGGGCACCCAGAAGATGTTTTCGGCAAGATATTCGTCGCGGTCCTCGGGGTCCGCGCCTTGGTCCTTCTGGCCGGCGAGTTCGTCGTATTTCTCGGCGAAGGCGTCGGAGATGTACTTGAGGAAAATCAGGCCAAGGACGACGTGCTTGTATTCGGCGGCGTCCATGTGCCCGCGCAGCTTGTCGGCAGTGGCCCAGAGCGTTTGCTCGAAGCCGAGTTTGACGGCGTTTTTATTGTCAGTTGCCATGTTGGTTACTTTCAGCGGGAACCTTTGAGAGTGACGCAAGTGACGCCACTTGCCACATATTGTCGAATAGATGCGAGCTCATGGCGTGAGCCATGAATAACGATGTACCACGCAAGGCGTGATGGAGGGGTAGTTGATAGAGATGTTGGCCGATGTGTCATTTGTGTCACTCCCCTAATCCGGGGCTGCAATTCGGCCATAGTCGTCAGGGACAACGCTGGCAGGTAATGGCTTGGATACGGCTGGAGGCTTCTCTATTGTGCCGCGCTCTCTTCTTATTGCCGCCTCGATCACCAGCTCGCTTCTGAGTCTTTGCAGGCTTTGGACGCCAGGAAAAAATCCAAACGTCTTTACGGCCACCAATGCCACAAAAGCCGCAGTGATGCTGCTTAACAAAGGGTCAAGTGAAACCGGCCCATACCCCGGTAGGTTGAACTCAAGTAAACCCTTCGCAAAATTATCTACGATCAGCAGCATGGCAGTGATAACCGAGACGCCAAGCAAGCCGAGCCAATATTTTTGCTGCTCTTCCAGTGCAGCAGTAAGCCGTTTTGCTTCGTCAGTCGTGATTTGATCCGACTGCAGGAAATTTGCAGTGACGGGAATTACTTGAACGAGTGCTGCGACTAAGAGGCCAAGAAAAACCAACAGTCCCTGGTCAAGCTTCCCCCAGCTCTCAAGTGGCATCCAGCGATAAGCAACCACCCCGGCAGCAATAGGGATCGCGGCATTGAGGGCTACGGCCGACCTCTTAATCATCGGTAATCTTTCCATTTGCCACGAAGATTTCAAGCGCTTCCTTCATGGCACGGAGTACATCATTGGGGTCAAGCAGGCTGCCAGTGCGAACCTCGTCTCCTTGCTGCGCTGTGCGGAGTTTGATTGAGGCCGTGTGATGCAATCGAATGCTGCCGTCGGCAGTTTTTGATCCACCCTTTGCACGAACTTCAAGCTGGCTGTCGGGTATGTTGCGCAATCCGGTTTCGAGTTGTTTTAGACCTTCTCTGCTGACTTGCCGCTTTTTTGTTTGGTATCCGATTCTGACCTCAACCCGAAGATCGGCATCATCTGGAACAGCTTTCATGATCTTTTCAACATTGGCGGTGCCGCCAAGCAGCGTTGCCAGAATCTCCCTGGC
This sequence comes from uncultured Rhodocyclaceae bacterium, assembly GCA_903930805.1. GTDB lineage: Bacteria > Pseudomonadota > Gammaproteobacteria > Burkholderiales > Rhodocyclaceae > Sulfuricystis. The sequence continues at coordinate 3,666 of CAIYZZ010000424.1, forward strand.
ATGCTGCCACCCGGTTGTACGTTGTGTCTCAAGACTCTCTGACTGCGCCGTGATTTTTTCTGTCACAACTTGCTGAAGCTGCGTTTGTGGCTCCATGGGTGCAGGCGTCGCGACGCCACCAATTACCAGCTCCTGAATGTCAGCCAGATCGCCACCAATCACATCCTCATCAAACTTGCTTGCTAAAACGGTCTGAAAGGTTTTTGGCACCACATCGGTTTTGTCCTTCAGGAGCCACGTCAGGTAGCTTTCCAGAGTATCCGTCTTCAGGGAGAGGCTTTGAATTACGAATGCATGATTCCCGGCAAGCATCCAGTGCATGATCGAATGAACATATTCCTTGCGTTCAGGGGCAGGCATCTGTTCGACGGATGCAGATGCGGCATCCTTCTGGCCGGCATCAAAGAGTGCTTGTAAATGTCCACGGGTAAAGTGCAGGATGTCGCCGAAAACGAGGTCATGGCCGTCCTTCTTGCCATCGTAGTAGTTGTTGACGAAGTAGTTGTCCTCTCCACACTCCCAAACCCGTAAGGCATATCTATTTGCCAGCGCAATACCATCAACAGTCTTGCTCATTGCCGAGCGGACAGATTCTTCCAAGGTCGTGCCGTTGGGTAGCACGGAATCAGCCAGGCGACGGTAATGGATGGTGACGGTGCGACGATCCCCCAATGCCATTGCGATCTCCTCAATTCTCTTAAATCCCGCTATTGTGCCGTCCTTTGCCCTCGGACGGTATTCTTGGCAGAGTAAATCAACCCTTGATGGCTGCATAAGTGTGGTAACGGCCATTAAATTCTTCATCTTTCGGCTTAATTCCATCCATCATCCTCGTGCCACCCGTACCGCGCCATGGCTCGAAGCCAAGGCGCTTGAGCCGGTTGGTGAAGTTGTTGCGATTCAAGGTTCGACGCACGCCGGCAGCTTCAGCCCAGGACTGATAACGGTTGAATAAGTCGGCGCTGGTGGAACGGCAATGCAAGCCGGTTTCGCAAGATTCATCGACAAACTGCGCTACCTGATCGGCCTCCATGCGCCACTGACGGGCAATGTCGGTACTACTGGCGCATTCTGTGAATGCCTTGTTCTCGATCAGGCGTTGCAGGCCGGCCAGTGCGAGATTGAGGATGCCGGGCAGTTCGGCTTTGAGCTTGTCGAGCAGATGCACGTCGCGATTCGCGCCCTCGAACTTGTTGTTGAAGGTGATGACGATGGCGCGGCGAAACAGTGCGTCGGAGAAGTCCCGCGTGTGCGGCAGGTGGTTGGTGCCGAACCAGTGTTTGGCGTAGGGGAGAAAGTCGAACGGGTCTTTGTGCTTGTGCTCGGCGGTCGTCATTTCGCCCGAGACCAGCGATTTGAGCTGTGCATCGGCAATCTCGGCGCCCTCGGCAATCTCGGTGATGATGTTGGCCAGACGGCCTTGCAGGTGGCCACGCTGGAAGCGGTTTTCAAACTGGCTGGGCTGCACGGCGCAGACGTGCTCCCGGCCCACCAGTGATTCGATGACGTGAAGCAAAACGGATTTACCGTTGGCGCCGGCGCCGATAAGCATGAAAAACTTTTCGAGGTGGCAGGACGGAATGAAGGTGTAACCCAGCGCCTCAAGTACCGCGCTGGCCTTATCGCCGGCATCCATGTCACCGTTGAATATCTCGCGCAGGAACTGCTCGAAGCGCGGCGCGGCGGCACCGGGGTCATAGGCGACGGGCAGCATGGCGGTTCGGTAATGTTCGCGCTCGTGCGGCAGCAGCACCCAGCGGCCATTCTGGTAAGCCAGTTCACCGTTGGCGCAGTTGATGGTCTGCGGGTTTTCGTCGAAACAGTGGCTTGGCTGGTGCGCTTCGGTCTTTACCATGTCAAGCACGGAATTCACGACGGCGGCGGTCAGTTCGTTGTTTGCAGTGACGTCGTGGATCTTCTGCTTGATCTCTCGGTCGTTGACGCGTCGCCAAACGCCATCACCGCGCCAGCGCCAGAGATAACCGCTGGCGTCGAGCAAATTTCCGGCGCCGAATGACTTGATGACTTCGCGCGCGGCCTTGAGGTGGTCCATGTCGCGCGTGGCGCCAACGTGTTCGTAGAGCTTGGCGTCTTCCTTGAGGCTGGCGACGGATACATGCGCTTTCTTGGCGATGTGCTTGCGCAGCGAATGTCGCTCGGTTTCCTTCAGATCACAGGTGCTGACCAGTTCGGCAAGCCGGCTTGTGAGTTCGTCGAAATCGTCGGTGGCGTCGATCATGGTGGCCAGATCGCGGCGGGAATGCTGTGGCTGAGAGGCGGCCGCATCGGGGGCGTAGCGGCTGACGGACTCGGCAATGTGGCGCACGTCGGCGGCGTCGAGCGGGGGCTGGCAGCGTGTGGCGTTTTCCTGTTGCAGGGCGGCATCGATGGCGTCAGGCGACATGCCGCGTCGGCGCATGGTTCCGGCTAGGCTGGTCAAGGTTCCGTTGCGGCTAACGACCTATGTCGCCAGCCTCCAGCCGGGCACGCCGTGGCTGTTTCCGTCGGCCGCAGCGAAGGAAGGGCGCACGGTCAATCTGGACAA
>CAIYZZ010000425.1 GCA_903930805.1 uncultured Rhodocyclaceae bacterium
CAGCGTCCATTCTTGATTGAAGCGATTCTTTGGCGGCGTGCCGACATACATGCCGGCCCCCTTCCCCTCTTTCTGTTTGAGGAAATACGCGCGGTCGGCAAGCTGGAGTCGCGAGGCAGGAAATTCAATCGATGAATTCACCACCGTACCGTCGATATCGACAATGTAGATGGCAATCAGATGCGGCATGCTGACGATACGCGATTGCAACATGGCATGGATGGCGGGGTCGTCGAGCGAGATGCCCTGCCGTTCGGCCTCTTCCAGCCGGGTCAGCGCAATGCGCAACGCCATGTCGACACTTTGCAGCGAACGCGTCGTCTGCTCGGCGATGATGCTGGTCAGGCTGATCGTTTCGCCAACTGCATGTTCGATTTCACGGGCACGCAATTGCATGAGCAGGAGCAGGGTCGACAGCACAAGGGTCGATACCGCGATGACAGCCAGGAGGGTAAGACGATGGGAGCGAATGATTTTAAGCATGGCGGAAGAAAAGTCGGCGCTGGCGGGACGGCAATTTACCTTTATCTGCGCTCCGGTCGGCGCGCGCCGTAGAGAATATCCATTTCCGGGCGATAAATCGAAGTTTCAACTTCCAGAAAACCCAGTGCAGTGTGAAACAGGTTGTCATGCGTGAAGGGGGCCCCATGCTTCTTCTGCAACGCCGGTACATCGATCTCGTCGAAGCTGTGGCCGATCCACATGATGGCGGGCACATGCAGTTGCGCAACAGGGGCAATGGCTCTGGGCAGGCCGTGCAGATACACGCCGCCTTCGCCGAGCGATTCACCATGATCGCTGACATAGAACATCGCCGTCTCGAAGCGGGTGTTGTTGTTCTTCAGCAGCTCGATCACCAGCGCCAGAAAATGATCAGTGTAGAGAATCGCGTTGTCATAGGCGTTGTCGATCTCTTCTTTGCTGCACTGGCTGAGATCGTTGCTCTGGCAAGCCGGTTTGAATTTCTCGAAGGCCGGCGGGTAACGTTTGAAATACGCCGGCCCATGGTTGCCCATCTGGTGCAGCACGACAAAGATATCGCCCTTGGGATGAGCGTCGATAAAAGTCTGCAGCGGCGGCAGCATGCCTTCATCGCGACATTCCGTGTCGCAGAGCGGGTTGGTCTCGGGCGACTTGTAGCTCTGGTAGGGCACGCGCAGGGCCACCCCTTTCGAATCGGAATTGTTGTCCATCCAGAACACGTTGGCGCCGGCGCGCTGCAAAACATCAAGCAGGTTTTCCTGGTTTTTCGTCTTGCCCCCACTACCGGCGCTGCCTTCGAGCGCAAACATGCAGGGCACGGAAACCGCCGTCGAGGTGCCACAGGCATGAAAGTCGGTGAAGCTAATCACGTCGGCCTTGCTCAAGAGCGGATTGGTGTCGCGCGCATAGCCGTTCAGCGCGAAGCGGTCGGCGCGCGCTGTTTCGCCGACGACCAGGACAACCAGTTCGCGATGGGGGTCTGCCAGCGGCGTGCGCGCATCAGTGCCGATGGCGGCCACAGTCTTGTCCGCCGGTGCAGCGAAAACGCCATTGACGAGCTTGACGACAGAAAGGCTGAAGTAGGTTGGGTTGGCGTAAGAGCGCAAGGCCTTGTTCTCGCGCACAAACGAGGCGTAGAAACCGCCGAAGACCAGCACCGTGACAACCATGACCAGCAGCACAATACCCAGCAACTTGGCGCGCGCCATGGCTTCGGCCCTGAGTCCGCGCCACTGCAACTTCACTTTGGCGATGCCGATGGCCGGCAGGATACCGAGCGCGACGAGATAGGCGAGCAGTTTCGGATTCAGCAGGTCACGCGCTTCGGATGGGTTCGTCTGCAAGACATTTTGTAGCATCTCGCTGTTGATGACGACGCCGAAGCTGTCCATGAAGTAGGCAGCTGCGGCCGACAGCAGCAGGATACCAATCAGCATAGGTTTGGTGGTGTGGCCGAAGCACAGCAGCGCGAGCAGCAAAACGGTGGCCGCGCCGAGCGTAACCGCCAGCGAGGCCAGCGCAGCCGCATTGCCGGCATTGAGCGGGTAGGTTTTCAGTACGTTGGCAAAAAAGGTCAGATTGCCGCTGGCGACCAGGAATAGCGTCACCAGCAGGATCAGGGTATTGCTCGTCAGGCCGGGAGGGGGGATGCGAATGCGGATCATCGGCGCAATTATCCGGCAGTTTTCAAAACCAGTTGCACGCCAAGACCAGGGAAGCCGAGGTAAGCAATGCCATCGGCAAGCTCGAGCCGGGCACCGTGCAGCTCGGCAATGCGTGCAACGATGGAGAGGCCAAGGCCGCTACCCTCGGTTTCCTGACCTGCCAGCCGATGGAAACGCTGGAGCACCTGCGCACGCTGTTCTGCGGGAATGCCCGGCCCGCTGTCACTCACCATGAGCGTCACCGCGTCAACATGCGCCGTCACGCTAACGCCGACTTTTCCGCCCGGCGGCGTATAGCGTATGGCGTTGTCGAGCAGATTGCGCAGCAGAATGCGCAGCATGGCGTCGTTGGCAACGACTGTTACCGCCGGCGGGGCAAGCAGTTCGAGTGTGATGTCTTTTTCCAGCGCCGCCAGACCATGATCGGCGCAGATCTCGGTGACCAGTTGCATGAGCGGAGTCTCACGCAACGGCAGGCCGGCAGCCGGGTCGAGCCGCGCCAGTGTCAGGAGTTGATCGACCAGGTGGCTGGCACGGCGCGCACTGGCGGCAAGCTGCGCGACCGCATGGTCACGCTCCGCATTATCTCGGGCACGCAGCGCTACCTGTGCCTGCAAGCTAATGGCTGCCAGCGGCGTGCGCAGCTCATGCGCGGCATCGGCAGTGAAATTGCGTTCGTTGTCGAGGGTACGCTCGACGCGGGTAAACAGGCCGTTGAGCGCATCGAGCAAGGGCCGGATTTCACTCGGCGCCTCAAGCGGTGTCAGCGGTTCGAGGCGTTCCGGCGCGCGGCTGACCACCTCGGCAGTCACCGCGTCGAGGGATGCCAGGCCGCGCCGGGTGGCAAACCAGACCCAGATCCCGAGCAGAGGCAAACCAAAGAGCGCCGGGATCAGCAAGCGACTGGCGATATTGCCGGCAAGCGCTTCACGCACCTCATGGTTCTCCCCGACCTGGACACGCAGTTGGTGTTCCTTGTCCCACTGGCTGTAAAACCGCCAACGCTCATCTTCGGCCGACACCGAAAATCCGTCCGTTGCAGTGAGCAACGTGGTTGGTGCGCGTTGCGAGCGCAACAGCAGGAGTCCTCCGGCATCC
>CAIYZZ010000426.1 GCA_903930805.1 uncultured Rhodocyclaceae bacterium
GGCTACAACAATCTGGTTTCCGACATGCGCTCACTGGCGATCATGCGCGAGACGCGTTGCCCCGTGGTTTTCGATGCAACGCACTCGGTTCAGTTGCCGGGCGGGCAGGGCACATCCTCGGGCGGTCAGCGCGAGTTCGTGCCGGTGCTGGCACGCGCAGCGGTGGCGGCGGGCGTGGCCGGGTTGTTCATGGAGACCCATCCCGATCCGGCCAAGGCCTTGTCCGATGGACCGAATGCCTGGCCGCTGGGCCAGATGACAGAATTACTGGAAACCCTGCTGGAACTCGATGCCGTGGTCAAGCGGCGCGGGTTCGTCACGGGTTATTGATTCAAACGTTTTTTATTGAGAGGTAAATCATGAGTGCAATCGTTGATGTCGTCGCCCGCGAGATTCTGGATTCCCGCGGCAATCCCACCGTCGAAGCTGATGTTCTGCTCGAATCGGGCGTAATGGGTCGTGCTGCCGTGCCTTCCGGTGCTTCCACCGGTTCGCGGGAGGCCATCGAGTTGCGTGACGGAGACAAGGAACGCTATCTCGGCAAAGGCGTTCTGAAGGCCGTCGAAAACGTCAATACCGAAATCTCCGAGGCGATCATCGGCCTCGACGCCGAAGAGCAGGCTTTCATCGACGGCGCGCTGATCGAACTGGACGGTACCGACAACAAATCGCGTCTGGGTGCCAATGCCATGCTGGCCGTGTCGATGGCCGTGGCCAAAGCGGCGGCGGAAGAGGTTGGTCTGCCACTGTATCGCTATTTCGGTGGATCTGGTCCGATGAGCATGCCGGTGCCGATGATGAACGTCATCAACGGCGGCGCCCATGCCAACAACAACCTCGATATCCAGGAATTCATGATCCTGCCGGTTGGTGCAAAGAGTTTCCGCGAAGCGCTGCGTTGCGGTGCCGAAGTGTTCCATAACCTGAAGAAACTGGTGGACAAGAAAGGTTACCCGACCACTGTGGGTGACGAGGGTGGTTTCGCCCCCAATGTCGCCGGTAACAACGAGGCCATCGAGCTGATCCTCAAGGCCATCGAAGCAGCCGGTTACACCCCGGGCCAAGATGTGGTGCTGGGCTTCGACTGCGCGAGTTCTGAGTTCTACAAGAACGGCAAGTACATTCTGGGTTCCGAAAAACTGGAGCTCGACTCTGCCGGCTTCGCCGACTACCTGGGCAGCCTGGTCGACAAATATCCGATCATCAGCATCGAGGACGGCATGGCCGAAGGCGACTGGGATGGCTGGATCAATCTCACCAACAAACTTGGCAAGAAGATCCAGATCGTCGGCGACGACCTGTTCGTCACCAATCCGAAGATCCTGAAGGAAGGCATCCAGCGTGGCGCTGCCAACTCGATCCTCATCAAGGTGAACCAGATCGGCACGCTGACCGAAACTTTCGCCGCCGTCGAAATGGCCAAGCGTGCGGCCTGGACCTGCGTGATTTCGCACCGCTCGGGCGAGACCGAGGATTCGACCATCGCCGACATCGCGGTCGGTCTGAATGCCGGCCAGATCAAGACCGGTTCGCTGTCCCGTTCCGACCGTATCGCCAAGTACAACCAGTTGCTGCGCATCGAAGAGGATCTCGGCGATACCGTGGTTTATCCGGGCCTCGATACTTTCTACAACCTGAGGAAATAATATTGGCCCCCCGCGCTCCCTTCGGTTCGCTGCCCCCCACGGGGGGGCGTAACTTCCCTTGGGGCGGCCCGGCGGGCAGTTAGCTTGCCATGAAGTGGTCCACCTGGGTGCTGGTCGCCCTCTTCATCGCGCTGCAGTATCCACTGTGGTTCGGCAAGGGCGGTTGGCTCCGGGTGCGCGACATGGAGAATCAACTCGCCGCCCAGCGCGATGTGAATCAGACGCTGGAAGTGCGCAACGCCTCGCAGGAGGCGGAGGTGCGCGATCTCAAAAGCGGCTACGAAGCTATCGAGGAGAGAGCTCGCTACGAACTTGGCCTTGTGAAAGAGGGCGAAGTATTCGTACAGACGCCACATAAACCCCCTGGCGGTGGAGCAGAACAAAAAGTCGGCGCTGGCGGGACGGCGTCGAAGTCTATTCCAGCAACTCGATCTGCCCGTTGATGCCCACAGTGACGTTCGATTCGCCGGCCTCGACAGGCATCGGTGCTGAATCTGCCGTCATTGCCGCCGCACGCAGCATCGGCATGGGCTGCGGAAAGTTGCCGCTGCCATTGACGCTCATCTGGCGAATGCGATAGGGCTTTTTCATCGTCGTGGCAATGCGTTCGGCCTTGACGCGAAAAGCGTCGATGGCTTCGAGCGTTGCATCGTCTTCAGCCTTGCGACGGGTTTCAGGTGCCGGCGAGACATTGATGTTGCTGACGGCCAGGGCACCTTGCAGCCTGCCGACGGCCGCGGATAACGCGGCGGAATCA